>JBNJDL010000001.1:0-60475 GCA_051744825.1 Bacillota bacterium
ACAATTACAATCATTATGTTTAGCTACTTTTTCAGAATACATCATTTGGCATTTTCTACATATATAATAATTTTTATTACTCATCTTCCCACCTCACAGTTTTTTTAGAATTGCTTTTTATTTTCATAATAAATAGCTTAAATTTTATATAACTTATAAATCCTAATATCATTCCTTTATTGTCAAACATAATTATATCAGCATGGACTTTACAAAAGTCTTCATATCTATTTTTATATCTAATATAACTACCATTAAATAATTCATCTTCATATTCTATCATATTATATTCTTCAAATTTTTCTTTAAATTTATTAAAATTACTCCAGCCATATTTTTCTGTATTATTTCTAACCATTGAAATATGAGTTAACCAATCTAAAATAATAAGTATAATACTAGCAGCAATTAAACTTACTAATAAAACTAACATCGCTTCCATTATTCTACCTCCTCATATAATGATTGACTTCTTCTTAAATCGCCATATAAAATTATTCTCATTTCATCATCTATATCACCACTATATTTTTCTAAAAAGTTAACATCTTTTGGGGTGAATTTATAATTCTTGAATAAATATTTCCAAGCAGCTAATTCTGTTTCAAAGCTTTTTTCAACTAATAATCTTTTTTGTTGATAATCATAATCCCAATAAACAACACTAATATCATTTGGATAATTCCTTACATATAATTTATATGGACTCCTTCTCATTTATACCTCCTCCAGGATTATTTTAACTTTATTTCTATCACGATAATGCCATTTTATAATATGTCTCTGATTATTTAATTTATTAATTATAGTCTCAGATCTAATCCCAAAATAATCAGCTTCATACTCAAAAGCTTCATCAAATAATCTGTTCCCGCTTTCCAATCCTATTAACTTTAATTCATTACGGCCAGTTTGAACTAACATATAAGCTATTTCTGTTCTTTCCCCGTAACTATCTTCCATTTCAAGTATAAAAATGTCACCGGCGTTTACTAATTCAGGCTTATTATTAATTTTCAATTTATTTTTAACTATCATTTTATCAGCTCCTTAATATATTTTTATAACACCTTTTAACTTCTCATCTTTCAATTCTTTAAATTCAATATCAAACCTAAAATCATCTAACATAACTCGATAATCTTTTCTATTTGTAAATTCAATATTCTCAAAATATTTATATATTTCTTTACTTCCAAAATTAAACATTTTTAAATACAACCAACCTATTTTATTAATAGATTTTATTGGTCTAAATAAACCATCTTTTTGTGTTATCCAAGCAACCTCATCTGGCATTTCATAAAATACATCTGAAAGCCACAATGAAAAGTTAGCTTCTATTTTTACTTTGGATTGTAACATCTGTATGTATTGTTCTGCTGCTAATTCTACATCTTCTTCAACAGTTTTTTCTGTCCCAACAAAAATATTGTATTTATCATATTCTATATCAGGCTCAAAGAATTGTGATTTATTTTTTCTAACTGCACCAACCATATCATCATCATATTCAAATATGCCATCATTTTTAAGTTTTTTAATCAGATCAGCTTTATTCATTATATCCCTCCCAAAAATTTCTTTCATTATATAATATGTCATTCTCAATAAGCCACTGTTCTGCAACTTCTTTTGTGGCTTTACATAACGGAATATTATAATCAATCATTAAATCCCAGATTTTATTAGCTGGATAAAAGTCTGACATTATTTCTTCTTTATTGTTTTCAAGTATTTCTAAAATATAATCATCGCCTGAATTATACCATTCTTTTAACATTTATATCACCCCTTGAAGTTTTAATTCCCCAATAACAAAATCAATCTGTTCATCAGCCATTTCTTTATATTCTATAAAGTCTCTTACAAATTTAAATTTATTATCATGCCAACCTATTAAGATTCCAGTTTGAGTTAATTCAATTTCAACTTCAGTTCTATAATTAGGGATTTTCAATTCCCAATCATCAAAAAAGTCTTTAAAATTCATTCTTCTAACATGGATAATTCTGCCTTCATCAGCACTCATTAATTTTATCTTTTCTTCTCTATTCATTTAATTCACCCCTTTTTAATATTCTTGAGTATTTAGATATTCAACAGCGGCTTCTCTTAATTCTTCTAATCTTTCACCATCAAACAGATCTTCATCAAATATTTCTAAATGAGTATAAAATTCATCTTCAGTAAAATCATAATAATTTGCTTTATCAACTAAATCTTCATATTCTTGCCAATAGTCTTCAAGCCATTCTTGGTCTAAAGTTTCAGCTACTTCACTTCTTAAGAATCCTATTAAATATTCATAGCCATTATGAAGGAATTGTTCAACTCCTCCATTATAAACTTGGCTTGTAAATCTGCTAACAGCAAAAGCTAATTTATCATTAAAATTGAGCTTCAAAAATTCATCTCTTTCCCAACCTACTTTTTCATCTTCATCCATCTTTTTAAGCCAATCATTTAATTCTTTTATTTCCATTTTATTCACCTCTTTTGAGTTTTAGGCTATCTCATCAGTCCAAGGAGCCTATCCCTTGAAGACTGGGAAATGAATACCCAGTTTCGAATTAAAGAATAAACATTGAGAAGTATTTTTTAGTAACATTATCTTTATTATAACTAAATCTTATCAATCTATTAGCCTCATATTGTATCACTTCTAATTCATCAACTTTTATTTCCATATTTATATATCCTGGATTTCCGCCACCAATATTTGTTTGAATAAATAATTCAATAAATCCCGTTTTAGTAGCTCTCACATCTATATTACTTATTTTTGTATTTTCTATCATACCTTTTCGCATTCTAGCTTCTGGTGATTGAAATTGAATGAAATCAATCTCTCTTTCTGAATAATCACTTAAGAATTCTTTAATAGACAACGCTAACTCTTCAGCTTCTTCAAAATGCTTAGTTATTAATCTTTTTTTCATTTTATCCACTCCTTTTGATTTTTGAAATTTATTTTAAAGTCTTTCAACTTTTGTATTTGACTTTACATAAATATCACTTTTATCAATTACAGTTATAACTTTTATTGTATTTTTTGAGAATCCAAATATTATGCTTACTTCATTATCTTCATCTATTAAAGCAACATCTTCTTCTTCATTTTGTAATTCTTGAATCTTATCTTTGCCTAAGCTCAATAAATCAGAAGCTACCAAATATTCATCTATATTTCTTTGAGCCATTCTTTCTAGACTATGTTTTGTAGCTCTTATTGAATACATCTCTTTATTAATTTTAAGTGTTGTTAGTGATTTAGATTTCATTTTTTGTGCCTCCCTTTTTTAGTGCCTCTTTTGTTACTCTCTAATTATATTATATCACGTCTGGAGCCATTTGTAAACCCCTAAAAGCAAATTAATTCAATTATTTTTAAATTATTTTTTAGTCTGTCTCATCAGTGATAAGGGACTAATCTTATCAGACTGGGATCTCTCCCAGTTTCGACTCTATGTATTTTTTAGTTATTATCTATAACTGTAATCTCATCAGCATATCTGCTAATTATTTCAAAAGAAGTTGAGATTAATTCTGCTTTTTCTCTTATTATATTTTCAGGAACTGTTCTTGGTCTTTGAGCATTTCTTTTAAGTGAAGTTTGAAGACTGACTTGGACATAAACTACTTCTGTTGTATATCCAGCTGATTGAAGTTCTACAATTCTTTTCACCATTTTTTCTGAGTTTGTTCCTGTGCCATCTATTATCATATTTTTATCATTTGCTATTGCGTTATATCTTTTCTTATTAGCTTGCTTCTTAGACCATTCATGAATTGCTGCAGGATTCTCTGGGTCATATTCAGGGTGTTGTTGTTTTTCTAAGTCAGGGTCAACCATTACATATTCTTCAACTTCAGTTTCAAAATCTCTATTTAAGATGTAAGATTTGCCAGCTCCAGGAAGTCCCATTGTTAAAATTGCGTGCTTTTCATTTCTTTTAGTCATTTTAAAATCTCTCCTTTTGAGTTTTTGAGAATTTTTTTAATGCCTCTTTTGTTACCTTCTAATTATATTATATCGCAAATGAAGGGGTTTGTAAACCCTTTTTTGCAAGTTTTTTAAGTTTTTTTCAATTATTTTAAAAATATTTCCCAAATTTTAAATCAAAATATTCTTTAGCTATTTCTGGATTATCAGCTTCAAATTTTTCTAAGTATCTCCAAGCTGCACCTTTTCTGCCACTTTTTAGTATTCCACCTTTCTTTCTGCTATAATCTCTAAAAGTCATTTTAGTAAAAAAGCTTGGCTGATTACACCAACTCGCTAGATTTACATACATTCCGCGATATAAACTATCTTCGTATTTTTTGTATCTCATTATATAAGGAAGGCTTTTGTTTTCACCTAAAATCCTAATTCTTTCAAATGTATTTTTAATATCATTTTTCCAAAATTCTTTATCATATTTTTTATTTTTATCAAAAGCTGTTAATACATAAAACCTTAATCTATTATTATTATATTTTCGCCATAATTTTAATTTATTTTCTATAATTTCCCTATCTTCTATATTATCAAAAGCAAATATAAAATTGCCCCTACTTTTACTATTATTTAATAAATAAATTATCTCTTCATTTATCAACCTAAAATCTAATCCTTGCTTAAATTCATAAGGTTTCCCAGTATCTATTATATTATTAAAAATTTCAACTCTATTTTTATATCCTAAAAAATTATCATCTAAAAATACAAAATATTTATTTTTCTTATCATCAAATTCTTCAAGACTACTCCACCTTTCTACTTTAGTTTTATTTCTATTAACACAAAATTCACATTGTCTAAAGCAAAATCTAGTCAAAAATCCTATCGAATGATTTTTATAATATTTTCCATCAACATCTATATTATTATATAAATTATAATCTGGTTTATAATGTTCAATCTCATCAGCTAAAAAATCTTTTTTATCATAATTAAAACCAGTCCCACCATAAAATATATTTTTATTATTTTTAAAATCTATTGGGATATTAGTTTTAGTAAATACTTTTGATAAGAATATTTTATCATAATTATCTACCTTATCATAATCATCAATAAGTTTTATTTTATATCCTTTATTTTTATAATAATTGCTAATCTTCATTAAAGCTAAATTTGGGAATCTAGTTCCTTTATCTAATAAATCAGAATCTATTAATCCAATCATGATTCATACCTCCTAATTAATTCTACAACTTTTTTATAATAATTTTCATTACCTGTAAATGAATTATAGTTTTGTCCTTTATTATATCTTATTATACTTAGCAATCTATCCCCTTTGTTATTAAGCCAAGCTAAAAATGATATAATATATTTGGCTTGTAATTTATCTGAATTTATTATTTCATAATCAGGAACTTCTTTAAATCCATAAATCTTATTTAACATATCAATAGTAGTTTTACGCATTGAAATCCAACCTAAACTTTTGCCTTGATCTAAGCTTTTATAATTTACAAATCTAGTTTCATGCAATACAATAAAAAATGCATCTTTCCAAAGTCTATGCGGGTGAATATCTGTTTCAAATTTAGTAGAATAATATTTTAAATAAAATACCCTATCGCCAGCTTGTTTTTCATTCATATCTTTTATTCCATTCCATTCCGCGAATTCTTTATTATAGTCTTCAGCTATATTAATAAAATAATTTATTGTATTTCTATCTTCAGCTTCCACTATTGAATAAAACAAAATTGAAATCAAAAATGTTGTTAATAAAATTAATATAAATATTTTTAATAGTTTCATTTAATCACTCCTTAAAATTTATTAAACAAAATCAACGCCATTACAGTTTCTACTGAAATAGGCTCATAATTTATTAATTCAACAGAAACACAAAAATGATTATTATCTTTCCATTTACTATTTTCATAAAACAATCCATGAATATGACCATGGATATTAATTTGATTATTTTCAACTTCAATTGGTCTATGAGTAAATATTATATTTTTATCGTATTCATATTTATCAAATGCATCTTCAAATCCCATTCTATCTAAAAGTTTAGTTCTTGATTGTTGATCATGATTTCCTATTATTAAATATTTTTTACCATTCAACTGATTAAAAATTTCAAATTGTTTTTCAGTATTAGTCAAGGCAAAATCTCCTAAATGATAAACTATGTCATCTTCTTTAACTTTTTTATTCCAATTATGAATTAATTTTTTATCCATTTCATCTGCGTTTTTAAATGGTCTATTTTCATATTTAATTATATTCTCATGACCAAAATGTGTATCAGCTATTAACCATTCCATTTTTTCATCCCCTTTATGTATTACAAGGAGGAATTTCACCTCCTCATTTTAAGCTTCTTTTAATTGCTCTTTTAAATATTGTTTTGCTCCATCTAAAATTAAACTTATATATTGATGAGATTTATCTAACTCTTCAGCTATTTCTTGAAGATTTTTCTGCTCAGTATCTATCCCATAATATTTATATATAATCTTTTTCTGTAATTCCGGAAGCTTTTTTATTTCTTTGGTTAATTTATCAAACAATTCTCTTTGTCTTACATAATCAAAATGAGTTTTATTATCTTTTGATATTACATCACCAGCTAATTCTATTATATAATCATAAGATACTATCTCAGAAAATGTTTGTTCAATTAAAAGACATTTATCATAACTCAAATCACTATTCTCAGATATTAATTTTGGAGTAATTTCTTTATTATGCCTATCTTTTAATTCATTTTTAACAGCATTATATTTATTTAATTCTTCAAACATATTTTCTGGTATTTTTATTTTTGTATCCCTATATCTTATTATAGAATGTTTTATCCAAAAACTAGCATAAGTTGAGAATTTTACATTTCTATCTGAATCAAATTTATCTATAGCTTTAACTAAACCTAAATATCCTTGCTGAATTAAATCTTCTAAATTATTATTTACATTATATTTTTGAGCTATGCTAATTGCCATACTCATGCATGATTTAATTAATTTATCTTTAGCTTCTTTATCACCTTCTTGGGCTTTTTTAGCTAATTCTATTTGGTCTGATTTATTTAAATTATTATATTCTCCAGCTTGTTTTTTATATTCTAAAATATCCATTATTTCACCGCCTCTATCAGCATTTTATTAACCACACTTAGACCAGCCACAATTTCTACAACTTGAACATCCACCTTCATGTTCTAACTTAAATCCACATTCTGGGCATTTAGCTTCATCTTTTATTTCAACATCAGTTTTAACTTCTTTAGTTTTTTCTATAATATCAATTTCATCTGTGTGATTTATTTTTTCTTTTATTTCTTTTAATTTTAAAGCAATTGCTCCAGCGCAGCTTGCCCCTGGACTAACATCTTTTCCTTTACCTCTTGCAGCTTGATAAGCTGGGCAACTTCCTGCACTTAATAATTGGTCAATTACATCATCTAATTTTATTCCACCTCTCAAAGATAATGAAATCAATCTTGATGTTGCTCTAGTGAATATCATACAACCTCCATTAGCTGATTCAGTAAAAGTCTCAATAATATTATCATCATCATCAACAACAATTATAAGCCACATTGTGCCACAACCTGTGTCAAGTTTATATCTATAGCTTTTAGCTTTTTCTTGAGCGTCTCTAATTTCGCCTCTTTTAAGTTTATTATTTTTATTTGATTTTCCTTTTGTTTTTATATATGCTTCTGTATATGCCTCTATAAGTTTTTTATCTTCATTTTCATCTTCTTCATTTAAAACTTGGACTTGTCTGCTTCCATTCCTATAAATAGTTATTCCTTTTAATTGCCTCATAAATGCTTCTTTATAAATAAAACTAACATCATCTTTAGTTGCATTTTCTGGGAGGTTAATTGTTTTAGATACTGCACTTCCAACATTTTTCTGCCAAGCAGCTTGCATTAATAAATGGTCAATAGGATCAATATTTAAAGCTGTTCTTAAAGTATCTTTAGAAGCAACTTTAGTAAAATCATATTCTAATTGTGTTTTATTTCCATCCCCATCAGTATGAGTATATTTTAAGCTAAAAAATGGCTCAATCCCATAACTAGTATTTGCTATTAAAGCTCTACTTCCCGTCGGAGCAACAGTTGTCAAAACTGCATTTCTTCTAGGAGTTCTAATATCAGTATTATCAAAACCAGGAAATTCTCCTTTTTCTTCAGCTAGTTTTTCGCTATAATTAATAGCTGTATCATTAATGAATTCAGATAATTCTTCAGCTAAATCTCTTGCTTTTTTAGTATCATAAGGAATATCTAAATACATCAACATCTCATGAAATCCCATAACTCCAATCCCTATTTTTCTATATTCTAAAGCTTTTTCTTCTAATTCTGGGAGTGGATAATCATTCATATCAATTACATCATCTAAAAACCTAACTGCATTTTCGACTATAGTTTCTAAATAATCCCAAGCAACTTCATAATTTATTGGCTTATTATCTACAAAATCAACAGCTCTTAACATATTAGCTAAATTAATTGCCCCTAAAATGCATGATTCATAAGGAAGCAGAGGTTGCTCGCCGCATACATTTACTCCTTCAATTCTTTCATTAATTGGATGCTTTTCGTTTATTGTGTCTAAAAATATTAATCCTGGCTCTCCATTTTTATGAGCATATTCTACTATTAAATCAAACAATCCAACTGCGCTAACTGTGTCAACTACAGAATTATCTTTAGGACTTATTAAATCAAATTCTTCTTCATTCATAACTGCATCCATAAAATCATCAGTGATTCCAACTGAGATATTAAAATTAGTTAACTGTTTTTCAAGTAAAGTATTTTTTAAAACTTCAGCTTCTTTTTTATTTAATTGAGATTTCATTGATTCATATATTTGTTTATTTTTATCATTAAGTTCACCTTTAGAAGTTACAAAATCAACTATATCTGGATGATCTACTCTAAGAACTCCCATATTAGCGCCTTTTCTTCTTCCGCCTTGTTTTACAATATCAGTTGCTCTATCAAAAACTTTCATGAATGACATCGGCCCACTTGAAACTCCATCAATATCGCCAACTCTTGCGCCTGATTCTCTTAATCTACTAAAAGCAAAACCAGTCCCACTCCCGGCTTTATTTACTAAAGCAAGTTCTTTTATAGCTTCAAATATTGAATCCATTGAGTCGTCT
This sequence comes from Bacillota bacterium, assembly GCA_051744825.1. Lineage (GTDB taxonomy): Bacteria > Bacillota > Halanaerobiia > Halanaerobiales > DATFIM01 > DATFIM01. The sequence continues at coordinate 9,146 of JBNJDL010000001.1, forward strand.
ACTGGGAGAACATTGCAGGCTGACATATATTGTTCTTCAGTCCCTGCATTCATTAGACATGGACTATTAGGAATAAAATCCATATTAGTTAACATTGCTTCAAATTCTTCATACCATAAAACTGAATCAATTTCAGCTTCTGAAACAACATCAGCTACTCTTCTTGAAATATCTTGCCAATCTTCTTCTCCATCTAATAAGTATCTATCTTTTAAAAGTTGTTGAATTCTTTGCTCCATTTTATACCTCCTATTTATATTTATCTTCATTGAATATATTTTTTAAAGATTGTAATTTGTTGTTTATATAAATTACATATAAGATTACATAACTGAAACTAACTATAATAACTATTTTTGGCCCATAATAAATTCCATAGAATACTACAGTAAATCCTAAAACCGCTAACATCAACCAAAACATTATCCAACCTAATAATTCAAGAGGTTTAATCAGAATCACCCCCATTTATCATCTCAGGAAATGTAAGATTTTTATCTAAATAATTTCTAAAGTATTCCCATTCAACTAAACTAGAATGTTTTCTTTGAGAATAAATAGTTTTCAACTGAAGATAATTAGTTGTAATTCTAGCTGTTAATTCCAATCCCATTGGAGAAGTTGCCATTATTTCTTGAAATATTGTTCTTTTGACTTCTTTACTTTCAATGTCATTATAATCCTCAATTTTCTCTTCTAAAATATCAATTACTCTTTCATCAACAAAATCGCTGCATTGCTTTTTAATATCCATATCTAATATTTTGTGCATTTTAGATTGACTTGAAATAATATCAGCAAAATGATAACGTCCAAATTGAAGCCACCAATATTGAGGAGCTGTAATATCAGCATGAACTACAATTCCTTTTAAAGCACAATCATGACCACTCCCAATTGGAGCTTTAGCTAATTTTTCAAGTCTTTTATAATCTTTAGTTTCAACTATATTTTTTATCTCAGTTGATTTTGGATAACCGCTAGCAACTAAAGTTTCTTCAATATCATATTCCCTTAATTTATTTATTTTCATATTAATTCCTCCATGCTATTTTATAATTATTTTCTAAATACTTTTTATTAAAATTAAATTTTTGATTATCATCTGTTGTTGTTACATATTCTTCGTTATTTTCATATATTTCTAATATTTTTTTAGCATTAAATATTCCTTTTTTATTTTCTATAATATCGCCTTTTTTAAATTTAAAATCTTCAGCGGATAAATTATCTACAAAATCTTTAGCTTTCATTGCTGCCTCAGCTGGGCCTACTTCATTACATTCATATATTGTAGATTCGCTAACTATCTCTTTTACTATTGAATTCCACCCATACAACATATTTCTTAATATTATTTTTTTATCTTTATATTCAAAAACTATTTCATAACAATCATCAAAAGGAATGTCAAAAGTTTTACTCATCAGAATCCCTCCACAATAAATAATAATTATCTTCAATATATGCTTTGTTATAATACAATTTATCTTTAAGTATTTCTGTGACTAAATAATGTTGCCTATCTTCATCATATTTTATAATTTTTTTATTATTATATTCATCATCAGTTCCTATTATATCTCCAGCTTTAAATCTATTTTCTGCAATTATTTTTAGACTATTTTTACTAAACATATCATTCAAAAGATCACCTTCAGAATCAATATAACTAACTGCATATCTATCCCCATAATAATCTTCTTCATCTGCTATCCCGAATATAGTTCCTTTATGATTATCATTAATTATAACTTTGTCGCCGACTTTAAAACTTTCTGTTTTACAAATCTTTTCAATCATTTCTGGCCCCCAAGTCCAATCTTCATCACCCTCTAAATATATATATTCTTTATCATAATCAATTTTTTCAACAGTCATTTTACTGCCTCTATATTTACCCATTAGTTTAGTGAAATAAATAGTATTTCCATATAGCTTTTCTTCAATTAAATCATTTCTAATTATAACTTCATCACCAATTTCAAGTTCATCAATATTAATCATTTTAGTTCCCCCTTAATTTTTTATGCCTCTTTCAAATCTTTTGCCTTCAAAATATTCTTTTTCATAATCACAGCCAGGAGTTTGACATCTTTCCAACTTCTCTCTCAGATAACCTCTATCATAATCTTCATAAACTAAAACCATTTTTGAGCCGCAATTTTTACAGTAACTCATTTTTCTTCTTCACTCCAAACTAAACTATAAATTCCACTTTCTACAAACTCTTTAGCATTTTTTAATTCTTCTCCGTGCTTAGTTTCCATAATGTATGAATTATCTACTATATCAGTTATTTTTCTATAAGGAAAATCAACATCTAAATACTTTAATATATCGCCTACTTTAAATTTGAATTCTTTAACTTTTTCTAAATCTTCTTTTCTATATAATTCATAAACTAAATCACCTTCATAATCAATATAACTAACTAAAACATCATACCCGACAAAATCTTTTTTAGCCATTATACATTCAACAGTTGCTTTATCGCCACTTCTAATTATAACCTTATCCCCAACTTTTAAATTATCATTATTCATTTTATCCCCTCCATATTTTTATTATAACATAAATAATTGACTTTGTAAAATTTATTTTTCTTTAGGCCACCCAATTCTTTTACCTCCATTTTCATCAGTGCATTCTTGAGTATATAAGTATCCATCCAATTCAATTATTTTTTCTGTTAATCTCTCAGCTAATTTATAAATATCATTATACAATTTCATTCTCTTTTTATAGTCTTCATAATAAGGTTGAGCCATCTCAGCTAATTGATATTCTTCTTTTTTAATCCTATCGAGTAATTTATAGTGTATATGTTTTAGATCGTTTAATTCTTCAAGTTCATCTAACAATCCATATCTACCTAAGTGTGAATTACCATATTCTTTATCGCCTTCAGCCTCTCTTGCTTGTCTCCATTTTCTAAATTCTTTTTCTGACATATCGCAAATTCTTTTAGGATTTTTAATTTTCAATACCCCCTACTTTTATATTAAAATATTCTATAACTAAAATTAATATAATCATAAAATCATTTAATGGCTTCATTATTAGTTTATAATACCAAGGCAAAAAGTCCGGAGAAGTATATAAAACTTTATCAATTTCATCCTCTAAAATGAACAGCTTCAACACCTCCGGCTTCTAAGAATTCTTTTTGATTATCATATTCATCAAAAGCTTCCATTCTATTATCATTATATTTATTGATATAAATTACTTTTTCAATTCCAGCTTGAATTATAGCTTGACAACAATTAATACAAGGTTGATGAGTTACATAAAGAATAGCGCCTTTGGATTCTTTGCCAGCTTGGATTATCGCATTAATTTCAGCATGAACTGCCCGATGACAATGATTATCTTCTCCAATTGCGCAACCAACATCAGTGCAGTGAGCCATATTTCTTGGAGCCCCATTATAACCAGTCCCTACTATATTATTATTTTTAACTATCAAAGCCCCAACTGTGCCTCTTGGGCAGGTAGATCTTTCAGCTGCAGCTTTTACAATTTTTATAAAATACTCAGACCATGAAATCCTCATATAACTCCTCCTTTATTGATTTGATTTCCCTACTTATTGTTGATTGAGATAAATTTGTTTTATCAGCGATTTCAGATTGTGTATAATCATCTATTAATAATTTCATAATTTCAAACTTCCTTTCATCTAATTCTTTTTTAAAATAATCTAAAGCTTCTAATTCATAATATGGATTCTCATTAGATTTTAAATATTTCATTTTATCATAACCATCTTCTTCTCTAGCTTCAACTTCACTCCAATCTATCTTAACAATATCATTTTTAGTTAACTTTTTAAGCCTATTCAATATAATTGTTTTTGCATAATTTGAAAAAGCTTTTACTGGGAAGTTTTCAAAATCAAATTTTATTGCAGCTAAAGTTAATCCATATAAAGCTTCTGAATATCTTTCCTGGTGATTAAGATTCTTAAATTTCTTACACAAAGATTTTGCTAACGGGATATATTTTATAATTAAAGTTTCCCTTCGTTCTTCCACATAATCACTCCTTTTGAGTTTTGAGTTGATTAATTATTATATTTTTCTTTTTTCATCTTCAACATTATCATTAGCTAAAGCTTCATTACAAGCAGACATTATATTTTTTAATCCATCTCTATCAGTTTGAATTGCATTCTTTACAAAGAATTTTATTACTTGCCCATCCGATTCTGCAACAATCTGTTGAGCTACTGAGATTTTACCATCACTTCTTCTTGAGATAACTAAATTCCTATTTTCACCAATTTTAACTTTTGCTAATTCTTTAAATTTCATTTTAATTCCCCCTGTTTTTTAGTTTATGTTATTTTACAAATATCGCATGAGAAGCCGTTCTGGCCACTTTTTATTATATGAGTATTATACTATTAATATTATAATTATCATAGCCTCATCGACCTCTCACACGCTGTGCAGCTATTTTACAATCTCTCTTATCTGTTCATAAGCCATAGCTTTTTCAGCCTTTTCTTGTGTAGCATTCACAATATCTTTTTTGCTATTCTTAGAATACTTATCTTCCATTTTATCAACAATAACTTTTATTTGTTCTAATTTATTCATTTTTTGCCACCTTAATTCTGACATTCTCTTCAATAATATTTGTTAGTTTATTTGTATCAAATGTTTTTGGATCACACTTGAATTCAAATTTAGCATTTCCATCTTTATAAATTTGCAGCTTCCAGAATATATTTCTAGGTATCTCAATCAAAGCTTCTTCATCTAACTCTTCAAATATTTTAACTTCAAAAAAATCATCAACAACCATGACAGTTTGTATTACATTAGATATTTCAGAATATGGGGCCTCAAACCTTAACTTTAAATTCCCATCACTAAAAACATCACTTTTATCAAATACTGATTCAAACTCACAAATTTCTTTTGCCATTAATTATTACCCCCTAATAATATTTTTACAGCTCTAGATAAAGCTAAGTATTTACCAAAGACTTCTATATTTAAGTCATCTTCACTAACCTTAGCTGTTGTATACAATTCAAATTCCCTAGTAGTTTTATTTTTCTTCCCCACTATGCAACAACTACTTCCGTTTATTGAACAATATAATTCTATTACTCTATAACCTCTTTTACCTAATTCAGCTTTTAATTCATTAATTTTACGTTCTGTTTTTTCAATTATAGCTTCAGCTACATTTATATCAGACAAAGCTAATTCTTCAGCATAACTAAGCTGATTTTTAGTCATTATTATTCCCCCTCCTTTTTGAGTTTTTCTAATTCTTGAGCTACTTCTAATAAATCAAATGGTCTAACCATTATCCAACTAAAATCACCAACAAAATCAACAACAAAGAAAGGAAGTTTTTGATATTTTCTAGCATTAAATATTAAAGTCTTAAAGTCTTCTCTGTTCAACCTAGTAGTCTTCTTTTCTGTAGATTTTAATTGCATGAGTAATTTATCTGAAACACCATCTTCTTTATATAATACTGTATTTCCACTCCCTTTTTGAGGTTTCAATCCAAGGTTTCTGATCAATTCCTTCTCATCTTTTGTAATCTCTTTTTTACTTCTATATTTACTTATATTAATCCCTCCTTTTTTAAGTTGTTAAAAGTGGTTTTTAAAGGGAACCACAAAACCCTTCTATAATTAATCTTCTTCAACTTCTAATCTGAAATCTCCACTTCCGCAATGGTTACAAGTATAGCCTGGATTGTTAATTATTATCATCATTTTATCTGTTTTTCTTGATTGAGTTTTAAGAAGTTTCCCACATTCTTCACAATATATTTTATATTTTCCAAATCCAATGTTGTGACTTAATCTTATATCTCTATCATTACAATATTCTTTAAATATAGGACTACTGTCTCCTTCTTTGGTTATTGCATGAGCTAATTCATGTTTTATTGTGTTAAAATATTCATCAATTCCTTTATCATTGTTAGGAAGCTTAGGATTAACCTTCATCTCAGCAAGGCCAACAACCTCGCCAGTTATTCTATTTCTTCTAATTCCAATATTTCCAGCTGAAGTTCTTAATCTTCCATCAAATTTTATATCTTCTATTTCATCTATTATTTGAGATTCATTTAAAAATTCTGCCATCATTTTACAATCTTCAATTAAGTCTTCATTTGTTAGAATATCTCCAATTGTATTTTCATCACTTTTTGAAATCATTGAAGTTCTTCTTGATATGTAAGTTTCTTCATTTACTTCAGTATCTTTAATTTTATTTTCTACTTCATTTCCTTTTTTATAATTGGAATAAAATATTGCTGCTTTTTTCAACATTTTATATTCTGCAGATTGTTCTCTACTTCTCATGCTTCCATCAAATTTTAATGTTTCATTTTGGTTTTCTAATACTATTTCAATTGTTACATAATTTTTATAATTGGTTGGATATAAATAAGCACTAACTTCTCCAAAATTTACTGCAAATTCTGGTTTATCTTTTCTTAAAAACTTTCCATATAATGTTGTTTTTACTTCATATTCAGATTCTAAATTATACTTTTCTTGTTCATTTTCATTGAAAATTAATCTCTTTCTGCTAAAGTCACTTCCGTTTACTTTTCTTTCAATTGTTTTAAATTTCATCTTAATCTCCCCTTTTTGAGTTTTTTGGGTTTTCTTATTTGCACCTTCTATATTAATTATAACATGTTTCAGGGGATTTGTAAACCCCTAAATGAAAGTTTTTTATATTTTTTTAATCTATCTCATCAGAGTGAAGTGATTAATCTTCACTGACTGGGAACTTAATCCCAGTTTCGAATTTTATAGAAAATCTTTTTTAATTGCGTCTTCTATATATTCAATTATATTTTCTTCCCCATAATATTCTATTGGATCAACGCTATCTCTTAAAGTCTCATCAAAAATTGGAACTGTAATTGCAAATCCCTTATATTCAAAAAACGGCAGATAGTCAATATCATCATAACCTCTATTGATTTTTTCAAATACATCTTTAGCAACATCTTCAACTCTCTTTAATAATAATTCATTTTTAATTTCCATTTTATCCACTCCTTTTGATTTTTGAGTTTTTGAGCAGTTTTAAATCTTACTCAGGATTTTATTTTATTTCATATCATTTATTAAAAGCTGTGTATAAATTTTTTCTTTTAACATTTTTTCTAATTTTGTCATAAACATTTTAAAACTTCTGTCTGTTAATCCATCAATATATTCGTTATATCTTGAATTATTTTTTATAGTTATTTTAGACTGTTTTATAAAATATTTTAAATCATTTTCTTTTTCTTCTAATTTTTCTAATCCATTATTTTCTACAAAATTTGCTATTGTTCTATGAGCTATACTCCTAATTGTCTCTTGCCTTTTAGTCATTATTTCCACTCCTTATTTTTATCCCTTATTTTCTTACCTTCTAATTATATTATATCATGTATTGAGTAGTTTGTAAACCCCTAAAGGCAAATTATTTTAATTATTTTTAACTTTTTTCTTCCATATCCCTAATAGCGGTTAATCCTATTCCAACTGCGTCAGCTGTATCTTTTTGAATATCTTCAGTTAATCCATAAAATTCACAAATATATTTATTCATTTCATCTTTACTACATCTACCATTTCCTGTAACAACTTTTTTAACATGAGTTGGATGATAAAATTCATATTCATCAATACCAATTTCAACAGCTTTTGTTAATACTACTCCAAAGAATATGTTCATAGTTTCTAATGATTGCCTATTTGGTCCATAAGGCTTCTCTAAAGCTAAGTGGTCAATATTTTCATACATTTTTAATAATCTGCTAAAATCTTCAGCTATCTTTTTAACTCTTTTCAAACCTGTATTTTTATATTTAAAATTGCCATAAGCTTTTAATTCTTCATCATCAAAAATTGCCCAACCAGTAAGATTGCCAGTTGTAGTTCCTGGATCTATACTTAAAATTCTCATTTATTTAATTCCCCCAATTTATTTTTATTAAAACAATATTCTGTGCAATTACAAGTATTAGCTCTTCCAGCATTTCTTGAAATACATCTATCATGTTGCGGCGGAAGAATCCCATTTTTATTAAATTTATTTATTCCTTCCCAAATTTTAGATTCTCTTTCAATATATTTTTTAACAAAGTCTGGCTCATATTCTTGAAAATAAATTTCATAATCAGCTGTATTTATATTTTCATAAATAACAAAACCTCTAGGAATTCCAGTTAGATACATATAAAATTGTATTTGTCTTTTAGTTGCGATTGGCAGTTTTGTCATTGAATTAAATTTTTCACCTTTACTAGTTTTAATTTCAACAATATATCTTTTGCCCCACATATTTGCAATAATATCTGGAGTCCCGGTTGTTCCAAACCTATTGCCATGCTGCTTTTCTATTCTATCAGCAATCCCATTATTTTTAAAAATATCTTGCCATTTTTCATGCAAATAATTACCATTTTCTAATCTGTTAATAGTTTTTGGCGGAAGTGGCATAAATTCATCTTTTTCAACAAAATAATTTATAACCTGTTCTCTTAAACAAAAACTTCCTTCCGGCATTATAATTGAAGAAGCGTGGATTCCGCCTCTTTGTTTTTTATCATATTGAATTTTATTATTTTCAATAATTGCTTCATCTAATTTTTCTTTAATCATTCCCTCTTTTAAATCTAAAAAATCATTAGTCATCTTCCTTTTCCCTCCTAATCTTTCTAATCTCTCTCATAACTTTTCTATCTTCACTTGGATTTACAAAACCTCTATCAAATATTAAACTAATTTCAGCTTCTCTATAAGGAGGACAAACTTTAGATTTATAACTTCTTAAATTTATTAATTGGCCTTCAACATCGCCTGACATCCTTAGCCATTTTTTTCTTGCAACTCTTATTCTTAAACTACTATAATGTTTTAAAGCATGACCACCTGGAGTTGTATATGGAGCAAATCCACTTCCGATATTATCTCTAACTTGATTTATAAATACAACTGTAGTTCCATTCTTTTCAGCTTCTCTTGCAATCTTAAACATCCATCTTGAAAGCAATCTAGCAACTCCAGCAAAATTAGCTTTACTTCTATCTTTTTCATTTATATTCTCTTTAGGGACTAATGCTGGAACTGAGTCAACTACTATTAATGGCATTCCGGCTTCACAAGCTTTTATAATTGTATCTATTGCTTCTTCCCCATAATCAGGTTTTCTTACAATTAATTGGCCTTCTTTATTGCCAAACTGTTTAGCCCTATCAGCACTAAAACTTCCTTCCATATCAATATGAAGTGCATAATCATATAAGCTTTCCCATTGATGAGCAATTGTAGTTTTTCCAGCTGATTCAACTCCATATAATTCTATAATTCTGCCAACAGGAATCCCACCACCCATTAAAAAATCTATCTGTTCAATACCAGTTTCAACTCTTTCGATTTCCCTCCCACCATCTTCACCTAAAAAATATATAGATCCTTTACCAAATTCATTATCAATTTCATCCATTAATTGTGTTACTTTCCCTTTATCCATCTAACCACCTCTTAATAAATATTTGTATTCATGTTTTGTAAGAATTGATTCCACTTGATAGTTCTTCTCCAGTAAGTTTTAGAATTAAATTGTAAAGCTCCATATTCTTGCAACTTTTCAATTACTCTTTTATTTGCATATCTTTTAGGAACTCTTTCAATAAAATCTTCTTCAGATTTGAATGGTGCTCTTTTACCAATCTCTTCAGCTGTAGTTTTACCAATCCCTTTTATTTTCATAATTCCTTCTTGAATAACTTTTTCACCTTCAACTTCCTGAATTGTAAAATCTGCTCCTCCATTAACATGAGCTAATAAAATAAGAATATCATTTTGTGTAGCAGCTGCTAAATATTTATTTATTTTATAGTCATGTTTTTCATTTTTAAGAAGTGCATAAAAGAATTCTATCGGATAATAATATTTTAACCAAGCTGTATAGAATGAAGTAATAGAATATGCAGCACCGTGCCCCTTATTAAATAAGTAAGCTGTCATTTGATTAAATAATTCATTAGCTTCATTTTCAGTTAATCCATTATTAGAAGCCCCTTTTATAAATTCATTTTTAACTTCTTCATCTTCACCTAAAGCTTTCATAATATAATCAGTTTTATCCCAATCAAGTTCGCCTAAATCCCTACAAATTCTCATAACCTGTTCTTGAAATATTATAGCTCCATAGGTTTCTTTAGCGTATTCATAAAAAGTTCCATCTTTATTTACTTCACCATTTTTAGCTCTTATATATTCATCAAGAATTCCTAATTGTTTTGGAGCCGGTCTATTTAAAGCATTGCAGGCTATTAGTTCATGAATATTTTTTGGATTAACTCTTTGCAAAACATCAACTGCACCAGGTTTTTCAAATTGAAATACCCCAACACTTTTACCTTCAGACAACATCTTATAGACATTTTTATCTTCTAAATATTCTTCTTTCAATTCTACTCCAACTTTCTTTTCTACATCATTTATTACAGACAAAGTTGATAAACCTAAAACATCCATTTTAAGAACACCAATATCACTCAAACCATCTAAATCATAAGCTGTTTGCAAACTTCCTTTATATTTTTGTAGTCCAACATAATTTGTAATATCATCTGGAGCTATTGCAATTCCTGCTGCATGTTTTCCAGTAAATCTAGTTTGATTATATAACCTTTGGAAGTGCTCAAGATAATTATATTTTTTATCATATTTCCTTAATTTAGCATTATTCTGTAATTCAGCTAAAGGTGGTCTATCCCCACCATCGATTATTCTTGACAATTCTGATTTTATATCATCCCTATCATCATCAGGAATATCAAGAACTTTAGCTAAATCATTCATCAAATTCTTTTCTTTATAGTATCCAAAAGTTGAAATATGAGCTGATTTTCCTTCATATTTTTTAAGCAAATAATCTAATATTTCATCCCTTCTATTTGCATCAAAATCCATATCAATATCAGGCATTTTCTTCTTTTCTTTACGCATAAATCTTTCAAAGTCAGTCCCAAATATTATTGGATCTACATCAGTTAAACCTAAAGAATAAGCTAATAAACTTCCACCAACTGAGCCTCTTCCAAAACCATATCTAATTCCATTATCTTTTGCATATTCAACAATATCATAACAAAGTAAAAAGTAATCATCATACCCTTGGGAATGAATTACATCTAACTCAAATTCCAATTGATTTATATATTCTTCAGTATTCTTTTCTTTTTTATCAAGCCCATTATAAGCCAATTCTTTTAACATTTTTGGTGATGGTTTTTCCCAATCTTGGTCAGGCATCATATTATCAAAATCTAATTCAACATTAACTTTATTGACTAATTCTTCTGTGTTTTTTATAAGCGGCTCAATATCAATATCTGGATTTACATTATTTAATAAAGTCTTTAATTGTTCTTCAGTCGGCATGTATCGATTTTCATATACCGGCCCAGGATTTTTATCTTTAATAGCCATCATTAGTCTATAAGTATCCCAAGCGTCAGCTTCTGTATAATGAGAATCATTTGTTATAATAACTGGAGTATCTGTTTTATCTCCTAATCTAACTATAGTAGAATTTATTTTAGGCTGAATATCTAAATCAACAGGCATAACTTCTAAATAAAAATCATCACCAAATATTGATTTAAATTTATTAACTATTTCAATTAAGTTTTCATCTGACATTCCATTTGTAATCATCTTTGGAATATACCCACCGGCACAAGCTGTTGACATTATTAAACCTTCATGATATTTTTCTAATAATTCAAAAGTAAAGTTTGGTTTATAATGATAATAATCTCTACTGGCTTCAGTCTGTAATTTCATTAAATTCTGATAACCTTTCATATTTTTAGCTAATATGACTATATGGTATCTATCATTTTCTTTGCTAAATTCAGGCATAAAATACCCTTCAACACCTAAAACTGGTTTTATATCATGTTTTTTACAAGCATTATAATGATTTATTAATCCACTAATATCTCCATGATCTGTTATTCCTAAAGCTGGTTGGCCAATTTTTGCCGCATATTCTGCCGCTTGATTACAATCCCCAAATCCATCCCAACTACTGAACATTGAGTGTCTATGCAAATTACTCCATGTCATTTAATTCACCTCTTTAATATAATCATTTATTTGATCTTCATTAGTTGCGTCTATTAAATATATTTTTGGCCAGACTTGGTTATATAAAAATGAATGAGTATATAATTCTATTAATCTATATTCTGATTTCTGTATCATCTTTAAATCTTTTGGCCTATATTTATCATTTACTGAGTCAAAATTTATCGGCTGAACTAAAATAATATTATCATATAAAATATTAGCATGTTCACTACATAAATCCATTAATTCAATTAAAAATTCATTATACTTTTCTTTATTTTCTGGAGTTAATTGAGATTCATCTATAAACCTTATATAATAATATAAATTATCAATTAAATTTCTATCTAAAATATAAATGCCATCTTTTTTACTTAATGTTTTTTCTTGTTCAATCTTCTCTCTAATAACATCTAATTCAAACTCAAAATATTTATTAGTATCCTCCCTTAATTTATCTATGGATTCAAATTTATGAGTTCTAACTATTTCTTGCATAAATTTAGCACCATCGATTTCATCTTCTAATTTTTTGCCTAAAGTAGTTTTACCACTATGACAAGCTCCACTTAATGTTATTATCATTTATTTTTTCCCCCTCATTTAAATATATAGGCACAATTGTTTTTCCAGTTTTAAAAGCATAATAATATTCTAAAGTTTGTCCATTACTCATATCTTCATCATATATAATCATTAAAACATAATCACAATTATCAATCATTCTAAAACAAAAATCTAATATATCTTCTCTCTTTTTATCTTCTTCAAAAAACCAAAATAAATGCAATGGACTAATTGGAAGAATATCATCTTTTTTATTTATTATTTTACAAATTTTATTTATTCTATCTCTATTATTTTTTATATCACTTGACAACGGGTGACTTACAAAAACTTTATCTCTAATTTTTATCATCTCCTTAAGATATGTAATGGGAGGATTTTCACCTCCCTTAGTTTTAATAATTATTATCCTGTCTTTTATGGTTAATTTTATTTTTATCTAAGAATTCTTGATATAAGTCTTCCGAATCCATTCCTAAATATAAAGTAAGATTAATTACAAAATGCCATAAATCAGCTACTTCCATTCTTAAATTATCTAAGTCAGGAGAATTAGGATTTTCTTTCCAATCTTTCCAAGCTTGTTGCTCTTCAAGAATCTCACCTAACTCACTTATTATTGAAGTTACTGTCATCGGTATCCTTTCTGGTTTCATCCCTGGTATATTATCATCATTTAACCTCAGCTGCATTTTCTTTTGTAATTCAAATAAATCTTTTAGCATATCTGTTTTGTTTTTTAATATAGCATTGTCTATAATTAATTCTGTATATTTTTCACTTAAATCTCTATATTGCATTTTTTTATTTATATATTTTTCTAATTTTAGTATATCAACATTTACTTCGTTATCCCTTAAAACCTCTTTAATATATTCAACATTAGTATCTAAATCATCAGCTAAACTATTCAAGTCTATAAAAGGTTTATCTTCTACAATTTCTAGTATGCGTTGTTTTTTAGTTTTCTTCATAATTAATCCTCCCAAGGAACTTTCATATCCCCAACTTCATCTTCAAACTCTGAAACTTTGTCAGGCTCTTCTTCATCGGCTTCTAATCTTACATTATGAATATCAGCTAATAAATCAAATATTTCTTTCTTATTAGGAGTATCAGCTTTTTTAGTAAAGTCTGATTTATCTTGCGGAACTACCTGATATGAAATGTCAAATGATGTTCCAGATCTACTTATTTTAAAATCTCTATTAGTTAGTGTTCCATAATCTTCATACATTGACATCAATTGTGGGACTGGAGTATAACTATTTGCCGCCCATCTAAACAATTGAACTTTTTCATTTTCATAATTATATATTGCCCAAACAAAATTCTCTCTAGTTCTAACTTTTCCAGCTTCTTCATTACAATATTTACAATGCTTTCCATAATATTCTAAACAAGGAACATCAATTTTTTCATCCCAATTATCATGCCACTTGACAGGAATTGCTTCTTCAAAATCAAATAAAAATCTTATTCTTGCACTCTCACCATCTTTTAAATAGAATTCATCATCAAAACTTGCTCCGCCTCTTTTAATTTCTTTTTTAATTTTATCTAACATTCCCATTATAAATTCCCCCTATTTTTTAAATAATTTATATAGTCTATACTATTTCTAAATATTTTAATATTTCCTAAACCAGCTTTTCTAATTTGATCAATCAGAAGTCCTTTCCCGTGAGCCCAACAATAACCATTTATACCTGCAAAACAATATTCATCTTCGCCAATCCTTGTTAACTTATAAATATTATCATATTCAGATTCAAAAATTGTTATATATCTTTTGTAATAATTTTTATCAACATATTCAGACAAAGTTATTTCTTTGCTATTATCATTTTTTAATGTTAACATTTATCACCCTCCATAATTAAATTTTTTAAAAGTCTTTTTCAATAAAATATAAAATTGTTCTTGATTTAATTCAGCAATATCTTTAACATAAGGCAAATACTGAAATCTCATAAATTTACCTTCTAACTTTTCATATAAATATTTACTACCTTCTAAACCTGCTCTATCATTATCTAAAGCTGAAATAACAACATCAGCTTCATTAATTCTTTCTAATTGGTATTCTGAAGCTTTCCAACCAAAAATTGAAACTACATTTTTATAATTATATTTATAAGCAATCATCAAGTCAAAAATCCCTTCAACAACAAGTAACGGATAATCATTATTAACTTTACCTACTATAGTTTTTAATCTTTCAAATCCTTTATTATATAAATATTTAGGTTGTCCTTTATCAATCCTCCTTTGTATGTATCCTTTAAAGTTATCTCCATCAAATATTGGAATAACTATTGGATATTGTGAAGATCTGTTAAACTTTATCCCAAACTTTTCTTGAGTTTTTTTATCAACTCCTCTATTTTTTAAATATTCGCTGCATTTATCACAATCGCCGCTAACTTCTTTATAAAACTTTTTAGCTCTTTCTAATAATTTCTTTTTATTTTGTCTATTATTTTTAAGACTTTTTAATATATCATTCTTAACATCTTCTTTGCCTTCAGCAATTCTTTTGACTCTTTGCATTGCTTTTAGTCTATTAATCCCCTCAAGTTCGGCTATAAATTGAATAATATCACCTTTCTTCCCACAGCCGAAACAGAAGAATATATCTTTTTGTAAATCAAAATGAAGGGATTTAACATTTTCAGAATGGAATGGACAATATATTTTGGTTTTTAAATCTTGAGTTATTTCACTGTCTTCATCTAATAAACCATATTCTTCTAAAACTTGAATAGAATCCATTTTCTACACCCTCAATCTTTCATTTATTTTTTCAAATATCTCCTCCTCTAATTCCATTTTAATAAATTCTTGAATATCAATTTCAGTCTCATCAATCTCTCTTATTTTATAATTATCATCTGAAATAATTCTTTCAACTAAAATTTTATTATTTGTGGTAGTTATTTTATTTTCATCATGGTTATAAATTATATAGCCAATATTATATTTATTTCTTTTTAAATAAAATATCATATATTTCTGCTTAATATTATCATCTTTATATTCATTTATAATATTTATTTTATAAACTTTATTTAATATCATCAGTCTCCCTCCAAAGCCTATCCTCTAATTCTTGCTTTTCATTATCTTCTAAATCAACAATATCTGTAACAGGATAATCTAAAACATAAGATAACTTTAATATTAATTCCATGCTGCCAACTCCATTTGATGAGAAGTTATATAAAGTGGATTTAGATACATTCATTATTTTTGATAGTTGTTCTAAATTCATATTCTGCTTTTTAATTATATCAATAAGTTTTATTTCCATATTACCCTCCTTCATTATTATATAGGCTATAGGATTAAAAATTATTCGTCAAATTTAAGTTTTTCACTTTTTTATTAAAGCTTGTGAGAAGCCCACGAGGAAGTCTCAAAGCCTTCGAGCATTATACTATAGCAAAATATACAATCATAGCCTCATTATTCTGTCACGAGCTCTGCGAGTCTTTTAATTCCATATCTAACATATCAAATAAAGCTTTAAAATCTTCATAATTATTTACTCCAACTACAATTCCTTTTTTACTCGGCTTGTAATCTTTAGAATGTTGATCATACCAGAATTCTCTAATATCAATATATTCTTTACCATCTAATTCTGTAATTTTAAATTTTAATATATTTCCATTATTCTTTTCCATATCACCTATAAAAATCTCATTATCCCAAAAAGCCATCTTGTAACCTCCCTATAATTTCATTAATAGTATAATAGTCTAAGTTTAATAATCTAATAGATGAAACAATAATCATCGCTAAATCAATTATTATAACAAATATTGAAAATACTATAGTGACAACCATATCTCCACTATTTTCTTTTTCTATTTGGCCAACTTTTGTAATTAAAAAATAAACTAAAATCATAACTACAAAACATATAGTTAGCGATACTACATTACTTATTAATATTTTACGCCTAACTAGTGGATAATATTGTTGTATTAAGCTAACTGCTTCTCCCCCTATTTTATAACCTAATTCTTCAACTCTACTAACAATTAAATTAATTATTTCTTGATTCATTTTATAGCCCCCTTAATTCTTTTAACCTATCAATAACTTCTTCTAAATTCTCTTCAGTATCTTCATCATTTAAATAGAATTCATATTTTTCATCAAAACCTTTTTCTTCTTCCCAACCTTCTAAATAAATTTCAAAATCAATTTTATTAACATGTGGACTATAATCAACAAAAACATCATGCTCATTAATTTTATAAGCTAAACCTAAAGCTTCTTCTAATAGAATTTTTATCATTATATCACCTCCTCTAAATATTTACAAACTACACCTTTTTGCAATAAATTATTAACACATTCATCTAAATATTTTTTATCATGTTCTTTATATATTTTACCACTAATCATGTGAAGGACATTTCTATCAACAAAATCTGGATCATACATTAATTGTTTACCTCTATAATTCATATTCCACCATTTTTGATTTATATTATAACCTCTATCTTCCATTTCAAGCATAACTTTTGAATGATAGCTGAATAATTTTATTGGATTATATTTAAAAACATAATTAACAGTGCTATGTTTTTTATTCCAACCTTTACCTCTTAAAGCACAACATTCTCTATGTTGACCTAATAATTGTTGTCTAGGAAGTTTGTCAATTAAATCTTCATGCCATAATCTCATTTAATCATCTCCTATTTATTTTTTTAAAACAAATTTAAAACAAATTTAAAACAAAGAAGAAAGAGTAGCTTTTACACTACCCTCATTATTATATAGGCTATATATCAATATTTTATTCGTCTATCTTAAATTTTTTCTTATATATCCTTCAAATCTTTTATAATCTCTAAAATAAGCATTTCCTTTTTTATCGTATTGGACTTTATATTCTTTAATCTTACTAACCTCAATTTTATCTAAATAATGACTTATCTCTTGGATAAAAACAGATTCTCCAGTTTTATTGACTAAAAGCCATTCTTGAGTTCTATTATTTATATATTTGCTTGCTGTATTATCAATCTCAGAAAGATTATTGATTTCATTTTCATCCATCTTATTAAATAAATCATTTAAATTCATAGCTGTAATTTCCATTATTCCCACTCCTTTATTTTATATGTATTATAATCAAAATCAAATTCCATATCATAATTAACTTCCATTCTTTCTAACCAATTAATAAAAGCTTTATTTAAATCATTCATACTTCTTCTAATACTAACTTCACCAGATTCATAAAATTGTCTCATTTTAAGATTTAAATACTTTTCGCTATAACTCATTTTAATTCCCCCTTTATTTTAATTATTCCATTTCAGCTAATGTTGAAATAACTTTTGACATTAGAACATTTTCTTCTTTAATACTTAAATTATTATCAAAACTTATAGCTTCAACAGCTGATTTAATTTCACTAAATTCTCTTCTGCCATTTAAGTCAAACAATACTGCATTTACTAATTCTGTAATTCTTCTAGTTGTTAACATTTTATTCACTCCTTATTTTTTATTCACTTTATTCTCACTCACTAATTATATTATATCACACTTCAAACTATTTGTAAACCTTTATTTAAAAGTTTTTTATTATTTTTTATATTCCCAAAGTTTTTCTATTCTTGTTGGAGGACCGCTTAATCTAAAAACAAATCTAAAAACTTTAACAATCTGTAGATTTTCTTTATCAATTATGAACATCAACCTTGTTTTATTTTTTCTATCTTCAATTAATGAAAATGAATCTTTTAAAGTCCCTGGATCTGTTCTAAAAACTTTAGCTGATTTTTCATCAGAATATGCTTGGAAATGTTTGTGTATAAAATTATATTGTTTTTTACTTGCTAATTTCCCATTATACTTACCAACAGATTTTCTTAATGAATTTAAAACATCAGATCTAGTTTCATCTACCCACTCTTGATAACTATCCCATCTTGCTTTTGAAAGTGCATTTGGATTATAATTCATTTTGTTCACTCCTTATTTTTTTATTCCTTATTTTCTTACCTTCTAATTATATTATATCATGTTTTCTGCACTTTGTAAACCCCTAATTGAAAGTTTTTTAAGTTTTTTTAAAATAAATTTTTATAAAAAAAATAAAATTAATTGCTAAAAAAGGTTTACAAACCTCCTGAAACACGATATAATATAATTAGAGAGTAACAAAAGGGACACTAAAAAAAAGAGGAGTGAATAAAATGTATAAAAGATTAAAAATAAAGGCGGCTAAAAAAGAGATAAGCAAATTAAGAAAGACTGGCAAGATTTTAGTTCCACAAAATACAGCTGATATAATTGAAGGATTATTAAGTAACTCAACAATGATGACTTTAAAATTTGAAAAGGTTTATAATAATGTAGTTAAAATTACTAAGGAGGGGATTTAATATGTTAAAAACTTATCAAGATAAAATTTTAGTAGAAAGATATAAAAGTAAAAATGAAGACTTTGATTTTAATAGAGTAATCAATTTCACACTTGTCGGAAGAGATAAAGCTCTTGTTCTTTATGAAAGAGAAGATGAAGATATTGATTTTATAAAAATATTCAGAGATGATAACAATGAAATGAATATAGAAGTTAGAACAATGTTCGCTGGTGATATTAAAAACAAAAGTCACCTCGGATCCATAATGTTAATTTTATTAGATGAGTGGGAAGAATTAAAAAATATATAAAGGAGGAGATTATAAATGATAAGCTGTAAAAATTGTAAACATTTTGGAATAAATTCAGATAAAAACAATATTAGTTGGTGTTGGGCTGGGGACAGAAAATGTTCTAAGGAAGAATCAGCTTGTATAATATTTGAAGCTAATAAGGAGGAGATATAAACGAAACAATTGACTAAATCCTGATGGATGGGAAGATATTAAAGATTATATAAAAGACAATCAACTGTATTAAGCCTCTTAATTGAGGCTCTTTTTTTTTATGCCTAATTACCAATAATTACCGCGGCACATGTGAGTTTTTAAAATTGGACGAATAATTTTTGAATATATACCCTATATAATAAAGGGTGCTGCGGGGAAGATTATTCTCTCAAAACTATCAAATCAAGCTTTATAAAATAAAAAATCCCCCACTTTTTAAGGTGAGGGTGGAGGGGAACAAATTTGAGAATCACTTTATTTTATCATAAATAAACTAGCTAAAATTCCTAAAACAAAACCATAAGCTGCATATTTAATATTATTATTCCTATTTAATTTCTGTTCAATTTCGTATAATTCTTTATAATTTTCTTTTTGAGAAGTTAACAGTTCAATTGTTTTTTCGTCTAGCTTTTGTATCTCAATATAAGTTTTAATTTTATTTTCTAATAAATCAATCTCTTCATTTTTAAGTTGAATAATTTTATCTTTATTTTTTATAATTATTTCTAAATCATTTTTAATTTTTTGTAATTGTTCAATTTGTTTTTCTAAGTTATTTATTTTTTCATTTTTTATTTGTATTACATCATCATGAGCTTTTCTTTCTTCTTTTAAAGCTTGTTGCAAATCATCTATTTTTTTATTAAGGGAATCATATAATTTGACTAATTTTTCTTTAGCAACATCTTCTATAAAATATCCGCCTTCTACTTCTTTAAAATATTTCAGATCATCAGCTAAAATTGCTGGACTAAATATCGTCCATTGCATTATCAATATCAGAAAGACTGCTATTAGTTTCTTCTTTTTCATATTTTTCAAGTCCCTCCTCTAATAGCTCATCATTTTTAGTTTTAATTTTTTTTAGTTTTTCTTGAGTCTCATCTTCTTTATCTTTTATATCTTTCATTTTAAGTCTTAAATTTTGTATCTCTTTTTGATGTTTTACAATATCATCTTTTTTATTTTCATTCTTATTTTTTAAGTTTTCTATTATTTCATATTTTTGTTGTATTTTTTCATCATATTCTTTAAGTTCTGAAGTTAATTTTTCGCGTCTACTTTTTAATTTTTTTATCATTTTATCTTGTTTTCTAATTATTTCTTTAAGTTCAATTTGTTCTTTTTTATGGTTAGCAGAATCACTTCCTAAAAAATAAGCAATTGCAACTCCAATTGTTGTCAACACAAACCAAATAATTTTATCTTTTATTTTTTTCCACATATTAAGATTTCCTTATATTAGTTAATTGGTTAGCACCTTCAGCTACAAATAAACTAGTTGAAACATATTTAAATATACTTTCAAAAGCTGGTCTAGATATTAATCCAAATACAGTTAATAACGTTGAAATTACTATAATTGTTATATACCATTGAAATTTATTATTAGTTCCAAACTTTAAATAATCTTTTATAAATTGAGTTTTATTCATCTTAAATCCCACCTTGCATTATATGGTCTACAATCAACATGGATAAAAGTATTATATTTGCCTATGCCAGTAAATCCAATCTCTTCAGCAATTTCAGCCATTTCATCTATTGTATAATCTTTAACTTTTTTAACATCAGCTGC
Source organism: Bacillota bacterium (assembly GCA_051744825.1). Lineage (GTDB taxonomy): Bacteria > Bacillota > Halanaerobiia > Halanaerobiales > DATFIM01 > DATFIM01. Next base: position 30,337 of record JBNJDL010000001.1, read on the forward strand.
AATTCCTTCCATGTGTTTTGATTCGGGGGCACCACCAACAGCTTTATTGTGTTCAGGCGTTCTATATCCGGAATTAATTATAAGTGGTTGGCTGCCTAATTTATATCTTAATATTTCAAGTCTATCAATTAATTCTTTTGTAATTTTGACTTCTTTAGTGTCTCTACTTTCAAATTCTGATAATTTAAAGTTTTGACTTATTTTAATATCATTCATTTTAGTCCTCCTCATGGTCAAGATTTTTGCCTTTAAATTCTAATCCATTAAAATCACCATTTATATCATCAATAACATCTTCAAACCATGTCATAATATGCGAGAATTCGCCTATATATTTATCAAATATTAAAGCTTGCATTGTAATCTGATCATTATAATATTTGCTATCAACCACTTTTCTAATATCATCTCTAAAATATTTTATTCTTTCGGATTGCTTTACTTGATATTTTTTTATCAATAAATCTAATGCCATTCTTTCAGTTCTAGTATATTCATCTGTAAAAAAATAAGTTGACCTTTCATTAATAGCATTGTGCAATAGGCTTAAATTTAATTCTTTTAACTCTTCATCTGTTAAATCTTTATTATCAACTATATCGCTTAATTCTTTAAATTTCAATCTATATATTTCAATCATGTGTAATAAAAAATCTTGGACAATTCCTTCTCTGCCATCATTTTCAGCATTTATTTCATATTTTATATATTCTTTAAAATCATTCATACGTTGGTGAACGGGATGATATTTAAGTTTTCTATCCCCTAATTTGTGTCTGATATTTCTTTTTTGATAAGTAAAATACCCTATAACAGCTGCAATTATTGTTGCTGCTGCCGCAATTAGTGCTTTTATTATTTCCAATTAATTCACCTCTAAAATTTGTATTATATTAAATATTTAAGATTAAAACTATGTGTTTAGAATTACGATAATTTATATTAGTATTATCCCTAATTCTAAACGTGTGTGTTCCTGTTATTCCAGACCAAAATTTGAAAGCAAATAAATTTTTATACAAACTAGGATGATGAGTAGAATATACGATACTTTCTTGACTATCCATTTCAAGATGCAAACCTTCAGCATAATCATTAAAAGTTGTATCCATTGTGCAATCTGTTACAAAATATTGTATGACTGATGTTGTTTCTGAAACATTTAATGTAATATCAAAATAGCTTGGATCAGAGCGAACTCCAGTATAAGTAATTACTGCAGATTCATCATTAAAAAGAATCTCCTCCAAATCGCCTGACTGTAAATTACCTATTGTCGCTATTTGTGGCATTCTCTTTTCACCTACTTATAAAATACTATTATTTGTATACTTCGATTAGAAGCTTGTATTGGGCTATCCCCTGAAGAATATGGTATTTTTATAGTATGATTTCCAGCTGAGACTTCTTTTTTGCCAGCTACTAAAGTTCCATTTATAGCGCTATATGATGAAACTCCACTATCGTTGCGAAATACTAAAGGTTTAACTGTTGTTTCCCTTAAAACAGTCCCATCAAATTCAATGCCATAAGTAACAGGAGAATAAGGATATAATTCTGAGGTGCTACTCCCAATAAAAGTAGCTGTCATGACTATAATAACATCAGCATCTATATTTGCTGGTATAGAAAATGTAGTTTCTAAATCTCCCATATAACCACTTGAGTTTGCTGAAATATTTCCACCTAATTGATCTTCGGCAAAATATTCTTTATGAACATCACCATCTATTTCTATTTGTGTTGTTGTTATTGTTGGCATAAAATCACCTCTTTAAAGCCGCTACTACTAATTCTGAGAATACATTATGAGCTGATTGAACATCAATATCAGTATATTGGACTTTTATATTGGTTAATCCACTTGGAAATCCAGAATCAGTATCTTTTAAAAGATAAATATTCATTGAATCATCAGCTGAAGAAGCTAGTTGAGATGTTTCGGATAAAGCTCTAGTATCCACTACTAACCACTGTTCAGGGGAAGTCCAGGCGCCATTGTCAATATTAAACCTAAAAGCGTATTCAACATCTCTTGTATCAATTGAATCAATAGTATTATGATTAATCATTAATATTGCTCTGCAATTGGAAGGAATATCTATATTAATAGACAATCCCATATCTTCCCAACCTGTTATTGAATAGTCTAGTGAGACACTATTTGCTATTTCTATTTCACCTTGTGTTATTGCTCCATTTTCTATATCATCTATCGTAAATAAACTTGTAAATATATCAGGCATAATAAATCCCTCCTTTAATAAGCAGCTGGACTTTTGTTATCTTCTATATCATAAGCTATAACTTTTACATAATAAGTTGTATTCCCTTGTAGTCCACCAACTTCAAAGTGGGCTTGTTTTCCTTTTGAGACTAAAGTTGATTCTGATGGAGTAAAAGTAGGGCTAGATGTTGAAGCATGAACTTCAAAACCATCCCAACCTTTGAAAGTTGGTTTTTCAAGAGTTATTGTGAATCCTCTATATATCCCTTGATAATCTAAAATAATAGGCTCTGCCATTTTTCTATTATTAGTAACACCATCAACATTTGTTGGATTGCCGTCAGCGCCTGGCCTAGTTTCCATTTCAAGCCATTTTTCTTTTGAGCCAACAACTTTCCCAGCGGTTATAACTTCAGTTCTTAATTGATTTGAAGCTGGATTTATAATGTGTTTTAAAGATTCAACAGCATAAAATCCCATGCTGCTTTCAATCCTTGGATCCCATATTGATAATGTTGAAAATAAATCTATATCAGTGAATAATGGCATTTGAATTCTACTTGTTGAAGTTATTTGTTTTAAATCACTAAGAAGTGCACCAGCAAAATTTGTAGCTTCTGTTGATGTATCAATTAATGGAGTATCTTTAGTCCCAATTGTCATAGCCCTTCTTCTAAATTCATCTATAGAATCAGCATCAGTGACAGTAACAGTTTGAACTTCATCTGTGGCAGAATCAATGTATTCAACAGTTACTGCATTTCTTATTGATGAATCATTAAAAGCAAGATTCCTTGAATAAATATCATTTTCAGCTGTTAATAAATAATCAATAGAATTTTTAGTTCTAGGTGGTTCTTTAAAAGTTAGTCTCCATTGGTTAGTTGAATTATCCCATAGATAACCTAAAAACCAACCAATTTGTTTAGCTATCTGTTGAATTGCGTCCCAGACTGATTGATAATCCACTTCATAAGGTTTTATATCAAAGCCTGGATCTGATGGAGTATATAAAGTTGGAGCTTCTGCTTCTAAATTATCATCTAATATATTTTGTATAACAGTTTGAGCTGGCGTTCCTGCCTCCGAGCCATATTCCCTTTTAGTTTCAATATAAGTATCTTGCAATATTTTACCCAAATCTCTACATTGACAAGATATTGTAGTCCCATCATCTGAAGAATCAATATCATCACCTAAATATCCTCTAAACAATTCTTTATAATAATTATAGCTAACCTCTATTTTAGTTGACACATCATCTTCAAAAGTTATAATTCCATCATCTTCATTTATTGTGTAAGGAGCAACGTCTTCATCTGTATTAAAAATAGTGTTTACAAATTCTTCCCCGCTGTCAGTTTCATCTCCAATAGCTAATGTTTCATCTCCAGCTGTATAAGTTTCATCTTGAGCTGTGGTTTCATCCCAAGCATGAACATCTTCATAAGGAGTTCCATCAAAATAAACTGTAACTGAATCAGAATCTATTGGATAATGGTCTAATTGAAATACAGTTTGGGTTGAGCCGCTTGATTGTAAAACTTCTTTTTCCACAAAAGTATTTCCTGGCAATGCCTCATTTTCATCATCTTCAATCATTACTCTTAAAACAGTTGTTCTTAAAGGCCATAATAAAGGGGAATATTCTCCGCTGCTATTTTTATTCCAGCTTGAAAGCTTATCCATTGGATGAAAAGAATCACCATTTATATTATTTCTTTGGTTTTGTAAAGTAAAATTTAATTCCCTTACAACAGCGTCTCCAGCCATATTTCCAGTCCCTAATTGATCAACATCACCAAAATCAACTTCAGCTTCTAATAAATAATCAGTAACCTCTTCCCAACTTCCATCTGGTCTACTAATAAATAATCTAGGAGTAATATTCCTATCAGAAGCTATTACAGTTTCTAAGCTATATTCAATATTATATTCTTCTTCAATATTTATATTTAAAGAATCAGAACTACTTTTGCTAGTATATTCATATTCAGAATATAAAGTTTCATTATAAAGATTTCCGACTCCATAAAATTCCATAATAACACTTCCTAAAATTATTTATTATTTGTTTCCTGCTTCAATTCACACCTCGGACATATATTTTCATCATCTTCCATCTTCTTGCGACAAAACTTACATCTTTTCATTTATCTCACCTCTGCAAGTTTCTTTTGTAGTTGTGAAATCTCACTTATAATATTATCCCTAGCAACTTTGATGTCATCTATCTCTTGTGTGTCATCAAATAGTTGTGCCATTTTCAAGTCCTCTGCTAGTGCTTTGAGTTCTTGTTGTTTAGTTGATATATCGCTTTCAAGTTGTGCAATTTTCTTTTCCTGCTCAACTACACTAGCATCTTTTTTTAGTATATTCCCCATCTATACCACCTCATATTCCATAACGTTTACTCTATATGATTTATCGCCAAACATTTTTATTCGCTTGTCAACAGGGTAAGGCATATGTGCTAATTTTACATATAATTCACCATTTTCTCGATAAGCATCAACTATCGGGTCAATAGGTAAGTCTGTTTCAACACCTTCAAATTTGTCACCTTCTGCAATAACTGACAAGTCAAATGTATCAGTTTTAGTTGTGCTTTCTGCGTCGACTTTGCCATTTGTGATATATTTTGCTGTGATAGTTTCGCCATCAAACTCGTAAGCTATATCATCATTGTAATTATTTCCTCTAAGTGTGTAAATTATTTTCATTTATTTCCACCTGCCTATTGCTATTAATTTTGCGTGGTCTATAGTGTCATCAGTTTGTTCTTCTAACGAGTGAATTGAAAATTGGGCATTATTCGTGCTTGAAGTTGTTAGTATTGTAGAAGTTAATGTATTTGTACTAGTAAGTCTAAATTGTAAATCTGCATAAGGAGCTTTGTCAAAAGATTGAGGAAAATCCCACTCATAATTAACATACCTATAGATTGTTAATCCTTGTGCTGAACTATCGTTCCTTAAAGCGGATAAGTCGTCGCTACCTAAGTTATATACACATATCTGCCACCCATTCTCATACCTTATATAATCACCATCTGATGTGCTTCCTTCATCTACTACACCTGCACTCGACAAAGCGTTAAGTGCTGTTGCTACATCAGGGGCTGTGTCGAAGAAGGAAGTGTCGTCGAATAAAACATTAGCGGTTAAATCGCCATTTGGAATACTAACATCCCCACCAGTTTCAGCAACTAAAATATCTTGAATATTATAATTATCATATATGGTTACCTTAGCCGTATTATCTGGACCTAAAGTTGAAATATTAAGATTTTGTATACCAGAATTTAAATTTCCTAAATCATCTATATAATTTCCCCCCATATCTAAAGAGCCTGTCATACTTTTACTACCATCTAAGGGGAGCACAGTATTAACATCTTCTGCTTCAACAAAATCCCCAACTGTATAATAAAAGAAATATAAATCTCCTGTCTCATAAGTAGGATTAATAATTTTAATATACCTGTAAACATCATTTGCAGCTTCGCTAGACAAATCAGTAATTTTAGTATCTAATATATAATCTGTTCCTTTTGTTAATTGTGTTCCAGTTTTAGAAGGTCCAGTCCAAACATCTAAATTTGTATCTTCTAAAATTGTATCATGATCTAATCCAAAAGCAGTGCTCCCAACATTAGAATGCAATTCATTAAATTGTGAAATTCCATTTATATCTTTGTTTAATTTATCAGCCATAAAACTCACCTACCTTATGTTCCTATAATTATAGTAATATCAACCTCAAAAATCCAAGTAGTTCCTGAAATTTTAGTTCCTTGGGTGTCAACTAATCTATTTAAAAATTTAGTTCCGTTTGAAACTCCCCACTCTTCCCAACCAAAATTAGCCTCAGTATCACCAAAAGTAGCTTTAAATCTTAATTTATTATTACTTCCATCATTATCAGGATCTATTAAAGGATAATCAGAATCCATATTTGCAACAGCGGTTGAAGTTCCTTGTAAACTAGATTGACTAGCACTAACAGCTGTAGTTCCATTCCCAATATTTAATTGTGCATTTGTATTATCTAAAGCAGTTCCAGAATTAACAGCTAAACTTGTTAATAAATCTCTTCCATCATTTAATAGAGGCATTATTTGTCCTCCTTTTTAGAGATGTTTTCAAATAATTTTTTAGCATTTTCGCCAGTTACTTCAAATGCTTTTTCTATAATTTCATCAGGCTCATCTTTATTAGGATTTTTGCCTTTTCCATATTTATATAATTTAGTATCTACACCTATTTTAATTTTAAATTTATCTTTTTCCATAAAAGTTATTCCCCTTTTTTAATTATTATTATATATTTTGAGTTTTAAAAGTGAAACGATATCTTACTATTGTTGCAGTTATTCATCATTATACTCATCTGCGTTTCTACGCCAAACAGCCTTTTCTTCTTCAGGTGTTCTTTTCATTCCCCAAAATTCCCAATTTTCTCCCTCGGGGGTAATTTCTTTATTATTTGTTTCTTTGTATTCATAATTATTTATCACAAATTCACCTCCTATGAAATCCATTCTACAACAAGCTCACAATCTATACCCTCTTCCGCTTCAAAAGTTCCCGATATGTTAATCCTAAACCTCATTTCTCGTGATAATGGTATAGACGCAACTAATACTTCTCCTAATTCATCACCTCCAACTATATTGTTATAATTACCCCAATATATTGACTGCACAAAGGATGTACTGTCACTATAATCAGTACTATACTTCAGACTACTTTTGTTATTTTTTCTGCTTTGTATTTCTAATGAAAAACCTTCTCCATCTGCGAAAGTTCCTGTCATTCCGTATGATGTCAGATAAGCAATCATACCCGTTACTCCAGTAGGTACAGAAATTTCTTCTGTGACAGTAGATGTTCTGACTGCTCTATTTATAATTGTTTCATTTGACACATTTCTCCCATACTGTTTCACTTTTGCATATCCGCTTAAATCTAAATTGTCAGGCCTAACGTTTAAGCTTCCACCAGATGTATTTAAAGGCTCAGTGCTGTTTGTGTGTAGTATCTGACCTAACGTAATATTTGCCAATTGTATCACCTCTTACCTTTTTTATATCATCACTAAAAATAATCATGTCTTCACTAACAACAGTATTCTCATCACCTAAAACAATATCAACATTTTTATTTGTATGGCACTTATTACATTTTGGATATTGTTGAGCTGGATGAATAGGGAGACTTAATTCAGCAATCTCCCCACCGCATTCCATACATTTATAATAGGGATAATTCATTCTTCTTTCACCTCTAAAGTTATTGAATGGCCTTTATCATGTTTGCCTCTATCGTCTATAAATGGAGTTCTTTCATCAGATTCTATTCTAACAAAAGCATTAATGGAATTAGATAATTGAGTCCCGCCAAATTCATCTGACCAAAATTTAGTTAATCCATTTTGAATTTCAAGGACATGTTCCTTTATTGCAAAATATTCATCCCAAGTTAAATATTGAGCTTCAATAGTCCATACTTCTTTGATATTTATACTATCTTGTCTTTGTTTGCCTAAAGCTGTTCTGCTGCTTTCACCAATAAATTCATATCTAATATCAGTAATAGTTGCTCTTGGGATTGGAATATTTTCATCTATATAAGCTATGGCCATTATTTACCACCTACTCCATATTTAGCTTTACCTTTTTTCTTTTTAGCTTTATCCATAGTTCTGATTATTTTTCTTTCTAAATCATTAATTCCATAAACATCACCAATTGTTATTTGATAGGTATCTCCGCCTTGCTGATCTTGATTTCTAATAACTTCAGCAGCGTGAACATTTACTAATCCTGATTTTTTAACAGTTGCTCCATTTGCAGCTGATGGGATTCTACTTCTTGATTTAGTTCCAATTGAAGATTCCCAAGCCCTTTGCATAACCTTAACGCCTCTTGGAATGTTTCTCATAGCGTCAGCAGCTTGTTTAGCTGATTCAGAAGTATTTTCTAAATTATCATCTAATTCTTTCATACTAACTTTCCATTTATCAAGACTAGTCCAAAAGATTATAACATCTAAAACATCAACTATTCCATTCCATACTTTAATAATTATCCCAGCTACCCACCTTAAAACTTCAGCTACTAATCTTAAAGGTGGTTCTATTATTTTAACGATTGGAAGCAACACTACACCCAAAGTATCTGCTAATAATTGTAATATAGGATTTATAGTTGCTAATAATTTTTGGAATGATTTAGAGTTTGTTATTAAACTTGTAATAATTCCAACTATTCCACCTTGCTTAAACCCTTCCATCATACTTTGCACCATCGGCATGCCTGATTTTAATTCACTCATAACCCCTAGCATTACTTTAGAAGTTCCCTCTAATGTTCTACTAAATAAACTAGCTTTTTGTTGAATTCCGCCAGCCGGGCCAGCACCCATAAATTCTTGCTGATCTAAAGCTCTACTTCCATAACCAGTGCCGCCACTATCTTTTTCAGTAAATAAATTATTAAATCTATCCCTCAAATCATTTATTGTGTCCATTAATTTTTGCCCAGCGTCTTCAATTCCAAAGAATTCTCCAAATATATCAACAGTTTTAACTATTACTTTAATTAATATATTAAAAACATCAGCTAACATTTTTCCAATATTATTAATTGATTTTCCAATTCCTTCTAACCAGCCAGACATATTATCTTTGATATTAGTAAAGTTCATATTAGCAAAACTAAGTCCAACTCCACCGCCATCTTTATAACCTTTACTTCTCATGCTTTCTAAAGTTGATGTTAATTGTGGGAATTTTTTTACCATCCAAGCAGGCATTACCCATTCTCCGCCATGGACTACTCCGGCCACTTGGTTAACTCCAGCATTACCAGTCAATCCTCCAGCTTTCTTTTCAGGCAGATTTCTACCACTAAAGTCTATAAACTTTTGAGCGTCAGTAAATATTTCAACTGTGCCTTGGCCTAACTCTTTAGAAGTTTTGCCTGTGATTGCTTTCAATAATGAATCTGAAACTCCTTGAACAAATTGCCAAGTTATTTTTCCAATTGAAATAACTAATTCATCTATTTTCATAGCCATTCTATTTCCTTTAGATCCTTCTAAAGATAATAAATCGCCTAACCATTGAATTGCATTTATTGACATTTTTAACATTTGAACTGCTATATAACCAACTATTCTTCCTAAGCTGTAAGCATAACCTTGTCTATGCACCCAATCTAAAGCATCAGCTATTGCACCAATTCCAGTAGCTGTCATAGATTTTATATCTACATTAAAATCAGGAATTATATCAACTTCACCTTTTATAGCTTGCCCAGTCCATTCAACAACACCTTTAAGCCAATTCCAAGTTGTGTTAACTGATTTACCTACCCAAGGAATTGCAGTATCTCTTAAAAAAGTGTTTAATTCTTGAGACTTATCTAAAGTCCAATTCCAAGAAGTTTCCATAAAATCAGCAGTTCCTGGACTAACTTTTTTAATCCAATTCCATAATTTCTTTGAGCCTTCTTCAATTAATTCAATTGACCATTCCCAACCATCTGTCATCCAACCTTTTACATCTTCCCATTTTTCAGCCCAAGTTGTATCTTTCAGCCAATCCCAAGCCGTCCCAGCGATGTCTATAGACCAGTCCCAAGCCTTTTGAAGCCATTCCCATATCTTTTCGAATACAGGCTTGATATACTTCTCCCATGAGTTCTGCACAGTCTCTCTGATTCCTAACCAGTTGTTATCCCAGGCAGCATATAACAAGAATGCTCCTAAAGCTAACAACCCTACCCATGAGAATATTATGCTTCCTAGTCCAGAGACTAAAGTCCCTATTCCTATTAAAGCTTTCATAGAAAGTTGAACAGCTGTGGCTAATAAACCAAAAGCAACGACTCCAGCTAGAATTCCACTGATTAAAACAGTCCATCTTAAAATATTAGCTTTTACAGCATCATCCAAAGCATTAAATTTTTCAACTTGGTCAGTTAAATATCCTACAAATTGTTCAGCATAAGGTAGCAAATATTTACCCATATTTCTTGCAAGATTATCTAATTGTCCTCTTAAACCTTTCATTCTATTAGCAAATGAATCTGCAGTTCTTACGGCGTCTCCCTGGATATGAGTTGTGTTTTCCATTAAATAATTGTATCTCAATTGGACTTTTTCAGCTTGATCCATAGATTCTACTTTTTCATCTATACCTTTTCTTAAAGCATAAGATTGAAGTGTAGCTTGAGTCATATCAATACCGAATTGCCTTAGAGGTTTTACCATTCCCATAAGACCAGATTGGATTGCTTCAAAAGCTTGTTTATCTGCTACTTCAAAAAATGACCCCATATCGACAGATAATTTTGTTAAATTCTTTGACATATTCGCTGTCGCTTCAGAAGTCCCAAGTAAAGGTTTTAATATTGCTTGATTAAAAGCAGCAAATTCTCTCATTTGATAAGTTGAGCGATTCATAGCGTCTCCGGTTTCTTTCGCCCAATCATTTATAGAATCAGCCATTTCGCCAAAAGATTGATTAACAACATTGGAAAGCTCTTTAGCTTCTGAAGCCATTTGTGTTAAATGATAAGCTCCAGCACCTATTCCTGCTAAAGCTACTCCAGCAACCATTGCTGCTCTCCTGGATTTTCTAGCAAAGCTATCCATTCTTCTTTCAGCTGTTCTGAGGCCTTTTTCTAAGCCTGTCGTGTCTGCGTTTATTCTAGCTGTTAATGTTCCTATATTAGCCATTAATTATCACCTTTATCTCTTAAGTCTTTCCCTCCGAAAGCTTTATTTAAATTCTCAACAATACTTAATAATTTGTTTTGTTTATCTTCTTCTTCTTCATAAAACTCAGGCATAAAATCTTGAGGCTTGTACTCTTTCTTATTTTTACTATCACCAAAAGATTGAATCGCATTGACAATTGTGCTTGCAATTATACCTGTTCTTAAATCTTCTCTCTCTTCACCAAATGGATTTAAAGTATAAAACGCCATCCATTCAGTTAATTCTTTTGAGCTCATAGATAATAACAGCTCCCGCCTGGTCATACCAAGTTTTAAAGCTAAAACATAAGTAAAATAACGGAAGCTGTTCTTGTTTAGTTTTTTGTCATTTCATCTACATCTTCATCTGAAATTCCATTTAATTCTTGAGCTACTTCAAAAACTCTATCAAGAGCTTTAGCGGATTTTTCACCTAATTTTTTAATATCATTCTCAGAGAATATTCTATTTCCATCTTCATCAACAACTGTATAAGCGACAAGTCTAGCTCTTAAATTTTCCTGCTTATATTCAGCTTTTTGATTTTTAGTTCCAAAGTTTCTAATTTGAAACATGGAAGCTTCAAACTTATCTCTCTTTTCAGCTGTTATTGTTGAAACTCTAACTTTGCCACCCCATTCAGGAACATCTACAACTTTCACATCTTTATCATCTGCACCTAATATTTCATCTCTTCCTAAAAATTTACTCATAATAATTTTCCTCCTCCTATTTTTTAAAGAAGGGGGAACTTAATCCCCCAGTATTTATTTTAAGCTAATGTTGGTTGTCCAGTAACTTTTAATGTTAAGCTTGCACTTAATTTATCATCATGTGGAGCGCTAGGCTCAAATCCAGTTACAATAGCATCAAAATTCCAAGTTGTTGCGCCAGAGTTTGAAAAGACTAATTCATAATTCTTTTTAGCTCCGCCATCTAACTCTCCTAACATTCCAGAAGCAGAACTATGAGTAGATTCATCTGGAACATAATTAATATCAAAAGTCACTTCGCCACTTCTTAAGACTGTAACTACATGTTCTTCCCATCCGCCTTCATTTACAAAGGAATCATGAGAAGTAACATCAGAAGTGTCAGCTGATAAACCTGGACCAGTTATATCAACAACCTCAGCGATTGTAGTATAAGTAGTTCCAGAAGTTCCAGCTTGATCACCTAATTTTAATAATGTTCCACCAGCAGCTATTCCATTACTTGCCAATTTATATCACCTCTCTTAATTTAAAGTAGGTTGCCCGGTTATTTTCAATGTCACACTTGCACTTGACTTATCATCATGAGGATTTGAAGGCTCAAAACCTGTAACAAAAGCATCAAATTGCCATTGAGTATTTGATAAATCAGTAAATGTGATTTGAAATCCATTTTTAGTTCTATTATTTAACATATATAATAGTCCAGGGGCTTCACCTGAGCCAACAGTTGTGCTTCCTGAAGAATTATTTTGAGTCGTATTTGAAGGAACATAATTTAAATCAAAAGTAACTTCTCCAGACCTTAAAACTGTTGCAACATGTTCTTCCCAACCATTCTCAGTTGTAAAAGAATCATGATTTGTAATATCAGAAGTATCAGATGAAAGTCCTGGACCAGTAATATCTACTATTTCAGCAATATCACTATAACCAGAACTAGCACCAGACCCTTCTTCAATATATTTTGCGCTTAAAATTGTTCCACCTGCAGCTAAACCTTTAGAAGCCATTTAATCACCTCTCTCTTACATCATAAGTTCAAAATTGATTGACCACTCTGGCCTATTATTTTCATCATAACCTAACCAGATTGGCTCTCCAACCGCTATCACTTGTTTATATAAATTCTCATTCATGTTTTCTAAATATAATTTATGAAGATTATCGTAAACATCTTCAGCTAATTCTCTTGTATCAACATAACTATTTTTAGTGCCTCTAATCCTTACTTGGACGGTTGGATATTTTAATCCCTGCTCATCTGAATTCAATAAATTTTGTTCAGCCATTCCGCCAGTATCAAAAAAAGTAATAACTTTATCTGGCTCAGTAGGTATTTTCCCAAGTCTAGTCTCAACAGTTTTTGTAGTCATATCCGAATAATATTCTAATAAATCATTAGCGGGATCTATCATACAATTAACTCACCTCTAATCGCAGCAAGAACTTGTTTTTCTTTTGCCTTCAGCGCTTTTTCTAGGAATTTAGCTTCTCCAACTATATGCCTATTTTCTGTTTTTTCATGAACATGAATTGCATAATTAGAAGTGTATCCTATTTCAGCACCTGGCCCTCTACTAGTTTTGAGTGGTCTAGTATAAGTCCCAGCTTTTAAATTTCCAGTATCAACTGGAGTTCTTTTTTTAGATTCTCTTTCAATAATAAGTGCAGCTTTATAAACTCCTTGTTCCGACATATTTTTAATATCATCTATTTTTTCATTTAAGTTCTGTAATACATTTTGCAAACCTGTCAATTTATAACTATAACCTTTAGGAGCCATTTACAACAACACCTTATATTGATATTTATCTCCTTTTATTGAAGGAATTTTATCAACCTTTTTTATTTCATAAGCATTGGAAATGTCAGTTCCAGAATGTTCCCCCTCCTGAATATATTCTTCAGCTGATAAAATTTGATTAACAAAAATAACAGCCTCTGAAACTTTTTCATTTCCTTCAGCATCTTTATATAATTCTTTTTTATCTTCCCATCTACAGTTTAATATAACAGGAGATTTAATATTGGGATTGGAGAATTTATCAAACCCTGAAGTTCCCCAATATGTTAATTTTTGGTTAAGCATATTAGAATACCAGCTCAAATTAATCACCTTCACTCATCACATTAAATACTGGTTTTTTAAGACCTAGCTTTGAAAGAGTTCCTGTTGTATCTAATAATTTAACTTGTTGTCCATATTCAGTAGAGTCTAATCCTAATCCTTTTTTATTAGTATCAAATTTCACACTTGCGTCTCCCATAGATTCTTGAGATATTCTTTTATCACTAACAGCAACTAGATGAGCAGATAGCCACCTTTCAATCTCTTTTAGTAATTCATCGCCTAAGGCAGAACTACCTAATTTATTAGTTACAATAAGATTAGCTGCTGTTATAAATGGGTCAACAGTTATTTCTGTATTTATTATTTCTTTTACCTCATCAGAAGTTACCCTATTGGACATAAGTTTCATCTCCAGAATCTAACCTGATATTTATAATTTCTAAAGCCTCATCTTTTCTAACTTTCTTTTCCATGTGAGGTAGATCATACCAATTAGTGGAAGTTTTATATTGCTCAACATATTTTTCTATATTATCTTTAGTGACATCATCAAAAAGGATTAATTCATCTTCTTCATTAGTTTCTTCGTTTGTTTCTTCATTTGTTTCTTTATTAATTTCTTCAACTTCTTCTTCAACTGATTTTTCTTCTATTTCTTCAACTTCTTTTACTTCACCTAATTTTTCAAATCTGTCAGGCCATTTTTCATAATGTTTTAAAGGAAGATTTTCAATAGTGTCTCCAGCTTCATACCTAACTCTTTTGCCATCTTCTTTTAATGAATGTCTACCACTTTTTAACTTAACTCTCATTTTACCACTCCTTTTTTAAATCTTAAATAAAACCGAGGAGGTAGGAGGGGGTTACCTCCCCAGCAATATTATAATAAAGCTAATCATCTAACTTAGCTATAATAAACAATTCCTTGATTTCCATCATCATCAGATTTTACTCTTGGAGCTAAAGCAGACATAACTTTAAAGTAAACCATCATGCCGGAGCCGTGCTCCCAATCAACAGTTGTAACATCTTGACCAATACTTAAATCAACAACATCTGGAGTCATCTGAACTAATAGTCCATCAGTATCTCCTAATGAATCAGCAGTTTTAACATTATTGATTTGGTCAAGTTGCAAGATTCTACTTCTCTTAGTTTGGCCAGATCCATCAGAATAAACTATTCTTGACCAAGCGGAATTCTGCTTGCCAATATATAGATTGAATGGACCATAATATTTATTATCTTCAGCATCAGCAATCATATCTAAAACATCTAAATATGGGTCTGTGCCTGAGCCACTCCAACTTGAAATAGATCCAGTGTTAGAAGTATCAGTTAAACCATTAATAGAATTCCCATCAATATTATAACTAACACCATTAAGGATTAAGTCTTCAATTTTTTCAGCTACTTTTCTTGCAGCAGTTGCCGCTTGAGTTGTATCTATTGTAGCCCCCATTTTTCTTGAAGCTTGTAACCTTCTGATATTAATTCTAAAATCTTTATGAATTATTGGAATTGGAACACTAACTGTGGAGAATGTAACGTCATCTTCTTCACCTGGACTAACTCCAGCCATATCAAGGTTAGCGTCACTCATATCAGATTGTTTTTCATACTGGTCTACAGTAGTTCCTAAACCACCTAAATTTCTTACAAGTCCAGCATTTCTTAAATCATCAGCAACAACAAGTCTACTTCTTGCAACATCAATTACTGTCTCATCTAACATTTTCCATTCATCTTGTCTCAAAACCCTATTAGTTTTCAAGGCGTCAATATTCATACTATTAGCAATAAGTTTTTCAATTGCTCCGCCTTGCATATTCTCTAAGTTCTGAGAATTTGTAATTTTAGCTTCGCTCATATTATATCACCTCTATTTTAATTCTATCATTACTACCAGTGGAACCAGTAGTTGCTTCAATAACTTGTCCAACTATACTTTCACCATCAGCGCCAGTTGTTGTGTAAGCTTGTAGATAGCCGGAGCCATCAGAAGCTAACATATCCCCAACACTATAAGATGTAGCACCAGAAGTTAATAGTGCATTAATTTCGTCGCCAGGTTTACAGAATAAAAATTTAACTCTGTCTCCATCAGCATAATCAGTGTCAATTCCTTCACCCATATAATCTTCATTATCGGCGAATATTTTAGCAGCATTTCCATTAGCACTAGAATGAGCTTTAACAGTGCCATTTGAAGTTCTTTCTAACAACATCCCAGGAGTTACTGCACCAGAAGCTTCAGCTTCCTTGGATATTGGACTTCCTTTTAATAAAATCTTATTAGCCATTATTGATCATCTCCTTTATCTTTTTTGTTGAAGAATAAACCAGGACTCTTATATTCTTTTTCTTCATTTGTTTTATGGCCTGGTCTGCCAGAATAATCAGCAGCTTCTTCATTTATTTTAGCTAATTTTTTAAGACTATTTAAAGACATTCCTTCTAAGTCTTCTTCCTCAAAGTCAAGCGCTTCATTTTCAATAACCTCTTTTTTAGTATCAGCTATTTCTTCTTCTAACTCTTTTTCGGCCTGTTTTTTATTTTCAATCATTTCTTCTAATTCTTCTTCAGTAATATCATAATTTTCTTTTAACAAGTCTTTGAATTCCACTGTTTCTTCTTCATCTCCTTCATCATTAGTTTTAGGATTTTCATCCTCTTCATCTTCTTCAGAATTTGAGCAATTAATTGATAAGCCTTCTTCGATGGTTTTTAATTGATTCTCATTAAAACCTTTCAAAGTTTCTTCATCAAATTCATTGCATTCATATTCTGAAATCTTTGTAATTAATTCATCTTTCATATTTTCACCTCTTGTTTTAAAATTATTTTTAATAAACTCTTTTAACTCATCTAACTTTTGAGCTATTATATTTTGACTCTCATCATTAGCTTTAGGATTTTCACCTTCTTCATCTTCATTATTATTAGCTTTATAATGATTGACTTTCATAGTTCCACACCCATCTTCTAAACTACAAGCACCTTTTTGAGAAGGTAGTAAAGCTAAATGGTCTGGCCTAATATTTCTTTGAACGCCATTATACTTAATTCCTTCATGAGTTCCTTCTACCATTTCAACATCACTAAAATAAGCAGTTGAAACATCCATTGGCTCATGATTTTTAAGTTTATTTAGGGCTTCTTTTATGTCATCATTATTTTCAGCTAATTTTTCAGCTTTATTTATTTCTACCCAGATTTCACCTTTTAGTTTATTATCTTCCCAATTTACATTGTAGAATCTACCTATGACTTCAGAATCAATAACTTCTTTATGTCTGGAACTAACATTTTTACCCATTCTTTCCGGGTGCATTACTGGAACAGGAACATCATTCCAAACATCAATATAAGTATTCAATTCTTCTTTGGGAGCAAATTGCCCATTTAAAACTTGCTCTCTTACAGCAACAACCGGGACTACTAAATAATCAATCCCATCTTTTGTAACTTCTTTGACTTTATCACTATTTAAGCTATGAATTATAATTGTATTTTGATTCATATTTTCAATCACCCCATTTGCAGTTTTAATAGCTTTTGCTTCACATTTTTCTTGTTCACCTCCACCTTGAAGACATTCTTCTAAAATAGAGTTTGCAACACTTTTCCATCTTTCTTTTTGCTTTCGGTTTAAACCTTTTTTAAATTTATCAACATCAGAAACTTCCCATGGCAATTTTACCACCTTCTAATTAGCTACCATATTTTTCTTCATAAAGGAACATTCTAAAATATACATCAACTGCATCATCGGCAGAACTTATATTTAAGATTTTTATATGATAATAAGAATCATTTTTTGTTACTATTTCTTCATTAGGATTTTGACTTAATTCCCCTGATGTAACTTGATTCCCAGCTGAATTTCCTTTAATTTCAAAACTATGCCATGAACTACCGGAAGTGCCTGTAAATGAAACTCCGCTAGTCCTTAATTCAGATTTTGCCGGATTGTTAATATTGTCATTTAAATTATTAATATCTAAAAGTTCACTACCAGAATTTGTTATATTAGAACCACTAAAACTATTTTTTATTTCAACTCTTAAACTAGCCCCTAATCCATTTAATCCGATATTTTTTATATGATTATATTTATCAACCCCTGTTTTTAATAACAAACTTTTAGAACTTCCTGCTGTTAAACTTGGAATTTTAAATTCTGTTTGATAGCCGATTCCTCTATGGATATATGAATGATCAGTGTTGATATTATTCATGGCTTCTGTTATTTTATCAGCTTTTAGTCTGACAGGATTGCCCTCGTCATCAAAACTATATAAATAAAATTCTCCTCTTCCATCATCATTAGGCATTTATATCATCCCTTTCACTAAAAAAGACCTACCACTTTATTTATTGTAGTAGGCCTTCAAGAGGCTCAGCTATATTAACTTGGATTTACAACAAATTCTTTTTCAAAACTTCCGCCTGATGTCACATAATTCATTTCGCCACATCTTGGACATTTTATTTCTATGTTACCTCTAAGCTTTTTAAAATCAAACAATCTTTTATTACAATTTTCACACCTAAATTCAATCATTGGTTTCCCTCTCCTTTAACAAAACTTCAGCTATTTTAAAATCTTTTATATTATCTACATCATGATCTGAATATTTATCTACTTTTAATGCTAAACAATCTTCTAACATATTATAATATTTTATATCTCTTTTAGTTTTATAAATCATAATTGTGAAATTGGTCCAATAAGTTTTGTCGTATTTATAAAAGTGACTTTGGTATTTATCTAATGGAACAATCTTATTATTTTTAACTTTAAAAGCATGAGTATAAAGAGAATGATATAATTCAGAAACAGTTATTAATTTATTAGCTGTATTATTTTTAATCATTTCCAAACCTCTATTAATATCTTGCCATTTTACTAATGGTGAGGTTGGTGCGATAACTGTGTGATAGCACGGTGTATAGCCTTCTTCTTTGTTAAGGTTATACAATACATTCTCAACTACTTTATCTACTGTAACAGCCCCATTAGCGAGCTCTGCGGGCCTATCCATCACTTCATAGCCGTAGTTTTCGCCGATTTCTTTTATTTCATCATCTTCAGTGCTGATTATTATTCTATCTATATTAGATTTTTTCATCGCCTCAGCTACCCAAATCATCATAGGTTTGCCATTAAGCATTTTTATATTCTTTCTTTTTAGCCTTTGGCTTCCGCCTCTTGCTGGTATTATTCCTAAAGTTTCGCTGTTATTTTTGACCATCTAAAGTGGTTCCCTCCTTAAAAAAATGTGAGTTTTTAATTTTGGACGAATAATTTTTGATTCTATAGGCTATATAATAAAGGGGCCTGCGGGGAAGAGTGTATTATTTTTTTATCCCGCTAAGGTTAACTTTACCTAAAAATTGACTGCTAAATACTAAAAATATAATTATCATTGGAATCGAAGCGAATACAGATCCAGCCATTATTAATTGTATTCTTTGGTCAAATTGTTGTTGTAAAGAAGCAACTGCTAAAGGCAAAGTATTCATCTCAGAAGTCCTTATCATAATTAAATGCCAAAAATAATCATTATAACTTTTTATAAAAGTAAATATTGCTAACGCTGTGATTGATGATTTAGAAAGCGGTATTATTATTTTATAAAATATCTTAAATTCACTTGCCCCATCAATTCTAGCAGCGTCTATAACTTCTGAAGGAATTGTTTTTATTGATTGCCTCATTAAAAATACTCCAAACGGCCAAGCTAATGTTGGAAGTATTAAACCTAAATAATTATTAATCATTCCAAAGTTTTTCATCATCTGAAATAAAGGAACTATTATCGCTTGTTTAGGAATTGCCATTGTTCCAATCATTATTATTAATATTATATTTGCTCCCGGAATTTTTAATTTACTTAAACTATAACCTGCCATAGTTGAAAATATACACATTAAAATTGTTGTGACTACAGCTATAAATATTGAATTAAAATTCCATCTTAAAAAATTATCTAAACCCAGGAGCTCTTTGTAATTTTCTAAAGTAAATTTATTTGGTATTAATTTTAAATCAGCTTTTTCAGGTTGAACTGAAGTTGCTAACATCCAAATCATAGGGGATATAAAAACTAATGCTATTAATATTATAAACAGTTTTTTCATATTCCCCTCCTTAATATTCAAAATCTGATTTTAAAAATCTATATTGGAATACAGTTAATATAGTTACTATAACTAACAATATTGATCCCATAGTTGAGGCTAATCCATATTCATTAAATTGGAATACTGTTTTATATAATTGAAATGCAATTGTTGATGTTTTATAATATGGGCCTCCTCCAGTTAATAACTGAATTATTACAAATACATTAAAAGCCCCAATAGTCCTAACTATCATTAAATATAGTATAGTAGGTTTTATTAGTGGAATTGTTATATAATAAATTCTTTGCAGCCAATTAATCCCATCAATTTCAGCCGCTTCATAATACTCTTCAGGAATATTATTTATAGCTCCTGTTAAAAGTATAATTGGCTGGCCAACTGCTATATAAATTAAAACTAATATTAAGCTGTAAATCGCTATATTAGAGTTTCCTAAAAAATCTATATTCAAGCCGAATACATTATTGATTAATCCATTATAAGAATATATCATTTTCCATGTCAAGAATATTGAAACTCCACTTGCTATATGAGGCAAATAAAATAAACTTAAATATAGATATTGTTTTTTGAGTTCAGCTATAATTAATGATATTGCTAAACTAAATATTAAAACTAAAGGAGTTGAAATAAATACAAATAATAAAGTATTTTTTATTGATTGTATAAAAATTGAATCAGTAAACAAATTTATATAATTATTAAATCCTACAAACTCAAATGTTGTTAAATTGTATATAAAGAAACTATTATATATTGTCTTAAATATAGGATACAACAAAAACATAGAATATATTATAAGGGATGGGAGAAGCAGTAAATAACCTGCTCCCCACCTTTTTATTTTATTTTTCATTTTAAAATCTTATTAGCTTTATTTTGAAAATCTTCTAAAGCCTCAGCTGGCTCTTTCATATCAGCAAATACTGCTTGCATTTCAGGATAGAATCTAGCTCTTAATTGACCGTATTCAGCTAAATCGCTTCCTTTATAAGTTGTATATTCTAAAAAGTCTTGCAGTATCCACATTTCTTTTAAATCATAAGCAGGAACAGTATTTTTCCAAGCTGAGAATCTACTTAAATATCTTGTAGCTTCTTTATTATAATTATTTATAAAGAATCTAACAAATTTCTTAGCATATTCTATTTTTTCTTTATCGCCGTTATCAAATATTCCAAAAGCGTTAAAAGTTGCTACATGTTTTGGCTTAAGTCCTTCAGGATGTGGAGAAGCCATCATTATTGAATCAACTTTTTCAATATTATCTTCAGATAAGAAGTATGATCCACCATAAATAATTGCTCCTACATTTCCTTCTAAATAATCTTGAATTACTTCAGTAGCTTTTACATTGCCTGGATTTCTATAAGTTAAACCCTCTTTTTGTAATTCTTTAAGATATTTTAACCCTTCAACAGCTTCAGGTTGATTTATAACGACCTCTCCATCAACAATATATTCTGGACCATAATTTTGTAGGAATAATCTTATCCTATCATCGCCCTGCTCATTATTAATTCCAAATCCAAATGGAACTTTCACATAAGGTTTTATAGTTGTTAAGAATTCTTTAAATTCTTCTATAGTCCAATGTCTATCTTCAGGAATATCATATCCAGCTTTCTCAGCTATACTTTTATTAATAGTTATCGCACTTATATAGCTGGAAGTAGGATAAACATAAAGCTTATCATCTATCTCACAAAATTCTTTTACTGATTTATATATATTATTATTCTCTGTTTCAGTTAACTCAAACGGAACTAACTTTCCTTGAGCTGCATAAGATAACAATCTTGAATCTCCATCATAAATAATATCAGGAGTTGTATTAGAAGCTATCGCCATATTTACTTTTTCTGGGCCACCATTATATGGAATTGTTTGAAAGTTAATTTCTACCTCTGGATATTTATCCTCAAAAGCTTCTATAACCTCTTGCTCAAACCAACCGTTTTCAACACCATCTTTGTTCCATCTGGGATAGCCCCAATAGTCTAATTCTACAGCTCCGACAGATAATGTCATAACAAAAACCAACAATAAAGCAATTAATAATTTTTTCATTATATAACCTCCAAGGGATTCTTTTTTTATTCTACATAACTATATTCATCTAAAATCATATCTCTACAATTTTCTAATTCTTTTTTAAAAGCTCTTCTATATTCATTATATTTTCTTAATATTTTTTCTTGTTTATTCTTTTCGCTCAAATACATTCTTTTAGTGGCTTCATTGTATTCCATTATTTCCGGGATTAAAACTCGCTCAGTAAAATATTTAACATTATCAAATTGGTCAATCTTATTTTCTAATTCGCTGAGTCTGGTATTATCCCAATTGCCGTTATCATCTAAATTAGATATTAAGCCTCTAACTTCAAGAATAATTTTATGAGCAATATCTATTGCTTGATTAATTTCTTGTAAAGTCTTAGCCATTTTATCTTGAGCATCTTCTTTATAATCTTCAAATCTAGGTTTTTTGTTTTTATATAGTTCATCTAATATTTCTTTTGCATTAATCTCACCTTCAAAAGAATCGATTACATCTTTTAATTTTTTATTCTCTGCACCTTTAAAATTACAACCGCCTTCAGTTGCGTCTATAACTTTACAATCAAACTGCTCAAATAAACTTTCAAAATATGCAATCATAGTTTTATATTTCTTAGTAGTTTTAACTTTACCATCCCAGCCATCAATCTCAACAGTATCATAATCATCAAATTCTTTGCCATCATAGCCTGACTTTTCTGAGTGATATTTATCATCAGTAAATGCCAAATCCTGCCCAACAAAAACTATTGGATCACAACCTAATTTATAAGCTAAATAAGCTGAAGAGTGAGCAACAGTTCCGCCAGTCCTTATTGTTTCATATTCGCCTTTTAAATCTTCAATCCAACCGCTGAAATTTCTTTTCATTGTAAAGAATAATTGTGGACCTTTCCAATTCCTATTAATCATATACTGATTGCCTAACTCAGAAGCTAAAATAGTGTCATCTATTTTATCAACAATATCTTCAAAATGAATTTCCCAGTTTTCAACCTTGCCATCAATCGAAACAACAATATCCGGCTCAATTCCATGATTTAATAGTGCTTTAGTAGAACTCCCAGCTGAAATGATAATAGCTTTATCCTTAGCTTGCTTTAAGTCCTCTATATTTTTGTCAAGCGAAGGACCATTACTGACTACAATAGCTGGTATACCGCTTAAATCATCAAAGAAGTCATCAGCTTTAGGACTATCTAATATATTACTAATATTCCCTATTATATTATTCCGCCATTTTCTAGAATGTCTTATATTAGTTATTAAATTAATCCTTTTATATTGTAATCCATTTTGTATCTCATCAATTAAGTTTTTGCTCATGTCAGGATAATTATTTTTATAGTAACTATTGTCAACTATTTCAGGAACTCTATTTAATTGTATATCTACAAATTCATTTACAGCTTGAAATACTGAAGATAATTGTTGGAATATAATTATTAGATTGTCTCTTTTAAATGTATCACTAAAATCAAACTCATGGAGCAAAGCATAAAATACTGACATATTAGGCTCAATTATAATAATCTTCTCGCAGCGACCAATATTATTTACAGTTCCCTGCAGCCCAACAAATATTATCTGACTTCTATTATTATAATCTACGTCTACTATTTGATTAAAATTCTTGTATAAAAATTCTTCACCAGTAACTAAGTTTTTAACTATATTGCCTTCAATCTCAAATTGATGTTCCATTTTATTTAATAAAGTTTTTATGCTTGGATAATTTTTATTTAATGCATTTTTATTTTTATTGTAGTAGTTCAAAGACTATCTCCCTCCTTTTATTTTTCTTCAAAAGTAATTCCATTATCATCAATATATTCTTCAGTATGATTAACTTCACCTGTTAATATTTCATGCGGTATCCCTTTTGGATAAGCTTTGCAATGATAATATTCTACACTTTCGTCATCATTTGGCTGTTTTACCCATTTCAAATGTTTACATATATTCCCTTTTAAGCAAGTAGCATCTTCTGAAATATATATCATTGTAATCCCTCTCTTATTAAGCCCATAATTTTATTTGCTAATGGTTTATCTGTATTTAATTCATCATTTACAAAACTTTCAGCTACAAATTCTTTGTTATTAGTCCTAGCATACCCAGTGAGCTGATTATACATTTCCCTACTTGATAATTTAGAATATTTTTGATAAGCTTCTTCAACAATATCATTTATTTTAGCTAAATTATTATAATGATAAGCATGACCGAATTCATGTGTTAATGTGTAATCCATACCATCTTTAACTAAACTGCTACCAAATTCAACTTTATTAGGATTTATAAAATAATCTGGATTAACAGTTACTGAATTATTTTGCGGGAAATATTGTCCAGCAGCTCCAGCATCATCTCCAAATTTACCAATAAAACTCATATCATCAAAATTAGGTTTATTTGGCATTGTATTTTGAAGTTTTTTATCAAAATCCATTTTTCTTCTTTTAACAATTTTTTCTAAAGTATCACCAGTTGCGCCTCTATCTTTATAATATTGTCTTATAGTTTTACCATCGAATAATGTTTCCCTCAATTCTTCTTCGGCTTCATCAACCGCTTTCTGCCAATTCTTTAATTTTTGAGAATACATATCTGTGAAATTATCAATACTATTTGCTGTTTTTGGATATTTTTTACATAATTCATCAAATCTTTTAGTAATTTCATTAAAAGCATTCATGTCCATATTATCTACTACTTCATCAGCCATATCTATATTTATATCATATTCTTTTTTAAAATAATCATCTGCTTGCTTTATATTATTAAAATCACCAATTGTCCCAGCAGCTCCATCTTTAACCCTACCGCCTGGCTTCATCTTCTCGCCATCTTTTTCAACAACAGGCAACCAAGCACACCTACAATTTGGATGAACAGGAATAACTCCCCTTGCTCCATCAATGCTATAAGTTTGCCCTTCTAAACCTTGACAAATTCCGCAGACTCTTCCATCACCGGCTGTTGATAATTCAACTTCAGCTGTAACCTCTTTTAATCCAGCTTGTTGATAAGTATTTAAAGTGGCTTCAGCGTGAGCGTTAACGACTTCAGTTCTTGCCATAGTTCTTGCTCTAGTTATTCCTATCTTATCTACTCTTTTATTTAACATGGATGCTATCTGTCTTGGATTCTTGCCTTGGGCAAAACCTTTAGATAACTCTCTGCCTATATCTCTATTCATTGCTTCAGTTATTCCATCAAGCGCTTTATAATTGCGGCTATATAATAATTCAACAGAATCCTTATGAACAGGCATTGCAAATATTGAACTGCCGCCTCCTGATGGAGTATTAATTCCAGTCTGATTAAGATAATTTCTGGCACTCTCATTTGCTTTTTGATAAGATGATCTAATATATTTCTGCTGCCAATCTGAATTATCTAATATTTCTAATTCATTTCGTTCAACATTTCTAAGCCAACTCATAAATTCATCTAACTTTTTAGCATCTGTATCAAACTTAAATTGTTGATAAGGAACATCATAATTAGCTTTTAAGTCTTTATTCATAACTCTATTGGTTAATCCAAATATATCTAAATCTATAATGCCTTCCCTAATTCTACCTTTTAATTTGCGAAATCTTTTATAACAATCAGCTGAATATCTTCTTCTAATAGTTTTAGTCTGAGTGGGGTCAATTTTAAATTGTGCATTAGTTGTTATATTATTATTTACATGTGTTCTATTTCCACATATTTTGCACATCCACTAAAACCCCTTTTCGTCTAAGTTTCGTTGATTCTCCTTTTTATCTTCTTTCAATTTTTTAAGATAATACTTTTTAGCTTTAAGCTCTAACTCTAATGACTCAATCTGATGTTCTAAATTATCAATATTAGCATATATCTCTTTTTGCCTTTGGAATAAATTTACTATTTCAGTTGTTGAGATAAATTTCACTCCTTATCTAATAGTTTGTCTAATTTAGCCTCTATTCTTTTTTGCCTTTCAGCATTAGAATCGACTTGTTTTAATATTTTCTTAGACTTCTTTAGATTAAGCTCAACATATCTCAATAAATCTTTTGTAAATCCAGGCATTAGAATTCCCCCTCCTAATTTAGATTATTAAACTGTTCCTGGACTTCATCATCTTCTTCATCTAACGGCTCTTCTTCTAAATCATTAATTGGAAGATTAAGCTCATCTCTTAATATCTTCTCAATATCAACAATAGAGCCAGCAGCTCCTTTTGCGTATTCATTAGCAGCTTTAGCTTTAGATAAGTGCATTTCAGCTTTTTCTTTATCATCAAGTTCAATAAGTTCATGCCAATTAATTTTATATTCAACTTTAGGAAGTGCGCCATATTTAATTAATCTATCAATAAATGGCCTTAAGATTGTAGGCTCAGCAAAATTAGTCTGCCTTGTTTTTATGATACTTGACCAGTTTTTAGCGTCCTGAGAAGATGATAGTTCTCCTCTTTCTGAGCCGAGTAATATTCTTTTAGGAATACCAGTAGTTGCTGAAATTAAACTCATTATAACCTCAAAAGTAGGTTTCGGATTGGCTACACTCACACCTAAGTCTTTTAATTCTACACCTTGAGTTCTTACATATCTTCTTAATCCATTAAAGTATTCATCTAATTCATCTTGTAAATCTTCCATATCTTCAGTTCCTGGATCAAACTCTTCACTAATATCAGCATGTAATCCTTTTCTAGCATTCTGCCAAAACATCTCAGGACTACCACCAGCTACTTTATATAAATCATCTAACAAATTATAAACTCTTTTTAAATCTGGCCTACCATAAATCTCATCTTCTTCTAAATTATCAGCTATATGGATAACTCTTGAATGATGGACTTTTGTAGTTTTAGACTTATCTGAATCTAAAGTATTATTCCCAATCTCAATTGAATAATATTTAGGTAGTCTAAATCTTGGATTAAATGGATCATCTTCAAAAGTATCTATATCAACTCTTCCTTGAGAATATGGTGCTAAAAATATTATATCTTCCGGGCCGCTTAATTTAGGCATTTCATCTGACAATTTACCTTTTCCTTTTGCGCCTATTAATAACACACCAAATTCGCCAATTCTTGAAAGTTTATCAGCTCTCTTAAAATAATGTGAGATTCTTAGTCTATCTTCTAATTTATCCCAAGCTTTTTCAAACTCAGTATTCCTTTCTTCATCATCGGTTTCATGTATA
The DNA here is from genome assembly GCA_051744825.1 of Bacillota bacterium. Taxonomy (GTDB): domain Bacteria; phylum Bacillota; class Halanaerobiia; order Halanaerobiales; family DATFIM01; genus DATFIM01. Next base: position 57,523 of record JBNJDL010000001.1, read on the forward strand.
TCTGGCATATCTTTCCAGGTTTCATCTGCTGGAGCATCTATAATTCTGCCAGCAATATCTTGCCTTTGATATTTAGCCATATAATTATTAAAAGCTATTTTATCTTTATAACCGAATGTATCATAATAATCTCTATTACCTTCAAATGACTGACCGAGATAACCGGCTAAAGTTTTTCTAGCAAGCAATGTTGTGTTCTGTATTAGTTTATTGAATTGAGATTTATTCATTTTAATTTCTTTATCGCTCAAATAATTTCACCACCTTATATACAAAGCTGTGAGAAGCTCTATATGGAGTTTTATAGTCTAAGTAGTATATTAATACTTATATAAGCTTAAAATGTCCTCATCAATCTTACACAAGCTGTGCGGTATGTATCTATGTAATACCTACACCACACATTAACTGCCCCATGTAATTCTTGACTTTTTATTCCTAACTCTATCAGCTAATCCTGTTAAACTATCAGGAGCATCATCATGTTTATTTTTGCCTGCTTTAGAATATGTCAAAAATTGCTGCATGAATTTATCATAAGGACTTCCTTCTTCATAATCTTTCCTAAAATAGAAGTTCTCTTTTATAAATCCAGATTGCATTAGAATTCTTGTTTCCTTATTTCTAGTCTCAGCTCTGGAATTAACATTACAATAATAATTGCTCTGATGTAATAATTCCTTTATATCTTTAGCAAATATTCTGCCCCCGTTATTGGATTCAATAGTTACATCTTCTATATCATTATTTATAATTGATTGAACAACAAGCGGCTCACTAATTTCAACTGGCTCCTGAGTAAAAACTACATCTGTTATAAAATACTTACCTTTTATTTTTTTAGCTATTGGGAACGATAAAAAGTCAGTGCCTTCATCTGCTGTATCACAAAAACCAATAATTGCATCCGGCTTATGATTCTTAATATCTTCTAAATTAAATCTGTTCAACTCATCTTGCTTAAATAATAAGCCTTTAGCTTCAATTGGATTTTGCATCCACTCAGCTTGCCAAATCATATCATCATTTATTTTCTTCTCTTCTAACAATTCTTCTTTAGAATGAGCAGCTTCACAATAAGACTTGCCATCTATAATAGCAGGGATTACAATTTTTTCAGCATCCGGTGAATCAAAATAATCATCTTGAATTAACTTTCCTGGTATATCATTAACTGACCACCTAGTTGCTATATGAATTTCAGGGCAACCTTTTTCTTTCCTGGATCTGTGAGTTGATGTATACCAATCCCACTTTTTGTTAAGTGTATTCTCATTCATTGCCTCTTCCCAGTTTTTAACTGAGTCATCTAAGATTGCAACTTTACTACAACCAAAGCCAATAATTGAGCCACCAACACCAGCACCAAAATATGATACTCCCTTTTGGGATTGTTTTAACTTCCAGCCATCTACTTTATCAACACTAAACTTAATTTGCGGAAATATTTCTTTGTATTTATTATCATGAGTTTCCCCTTGCATTATATCTCTACAATCCGTGGAGAACTTAGAATAAAGTGTAGCTGTTACTGTATTCCGCATGATTGAGCCTGTTGGATCTCTCCCTAAACTCCAAGCAGCAAATAAAGTTGTTATATAAGATTTGCCAGTTCTAGGAGGCATTGCTACATATAATAAATTAAGATTGCCTTCTTCAATTCTTTGGAAAGCCTCAGCTACTGGTTTTAAGATTGAACTCCTATTATAAAAGAATTCATAATCCATATATAAGCAGAAGTCCCAAAAGTTTTCATAAGCTTCTAGCTGCTTAAGCTCTCTAAAATCTTTATCAAGTTTTATCAGCTCATAAAATTCTTCATGATTTAACATATTGCCTCCGCTAATCTTTATTAAGTTTATTCCTTAATTCCTGGATTCTTTTATTTCTTTCTTCTTCAGACATATCAGTAATATCTTGAGTAGTCTGGTTAATATTGACATTCTGTTCTTTATTCCAATCAGGATAATTATTTGTTAGGGCAAACATAACGCCTCTAGTTGTTCCTTTAGTCCTATACAATTCTTCTGCAGCATAGGCTTCAATTTTTTCTTTCGCGCGACTAATGATGTTATGAAACTCATCCCCATATTCTTTCTGGTACCTGAGCAACGTTGACCTATTTGTATCTAATGCTACTGCCAAACCTGCTACTGTTGGAGGCCTATGATAAACTCTAATTTTATTTCCATCAGCGTCCTCTATTACTTTAGTTATTGAGTCAAAATATTTATTTACATCTTTTTGCATTTCATCTGGATCTTCATATAATTTCCTTGGCCCACCTCTACTACCTACAGTCATTTTAATTCACTTCCTTTAAATTCTATTCCATATTTTATTGTTTTATTTACAAAATCATTGTATATACTTTTAATTTTATTTTCATTTATCAGCTGAAGCTTATCGCTTATAACTAATATAATTATAACAACTTTTATTAAAAACACATACCATGATTTTAATTTTATATTAACGTGTAATCTTTTCATATTAAACCTCTCTTAGATTGCCTAAATGAAGTTTGCTCATACATTTTGGACATTGAAGGGAACCAGCGTGTAACCTTCTTTTCTTCCATTGATTTAAGTTCATTATCTTTCCACACATTGGACATTGTAAGCCGATTTTAATCACTCCTTAGAATAAATATATTCATATTATATTAAATACACTCATTTATTATTTAATGGATATATTGGTTGCGGCAGGCAGATTCGAACTGCCAGCTTTGGGATATGAACCCAACGAGTTAAACCGTTACTCTATGCCGCTAAATTTTATGGAGCTGGGAATGAGATTTGAACTCATAACCTGCTATTTACAAAACAGCTGCTCTTCCAAATTGAGCTATCCCAGCTTTAATTAATATGGCCTTTGATTATAACCTAAAGTATAAGATTTAGTTCTTTTAATCCAATATTTTTCACGCTCTCTAATTTTATTTATATGA
>JBNJDL010000002.1:0-50527 GCA_051744825.1 Bacillota bacterium
AGTTTGACTCAAAAGGTAGAAAAGGTGATGGCGTATCATTTGAAAAATATTTAACTAGCAGATGTATAAGTACAGAAACTAATAGATTTATGAAAAAAAGATTAAAAAACATTCAAAAAGAAGTTAATAAAAAAGTTGAAAATGTATTTGAAACAAAAGTTGAAAGTGCTATATCAGAAGTTGCTTTAGGAGTTTTAAAATCTAATTCTACTTACAATGAAGCTAAGAAAAAATTATTAGGTGATTAATAATGGAAAAAGATTTAGACCGTTTTAGACCAAACAATCATTTTGCATTATACAAAGGTGATAAATTAATAACCATAGGTAATATATGGGATATAGCAGAACATCAAGGTGTTAAGGTATCAACTGCAAAAGTTTGGGCAATGAAAAGTCATAGAGAACGTGCAACTTGGGGAATGAAAGTTTTAATACCTTGTGATTAAAAAAAGGAGGACGAATGCAAAAAGAAGTATATAAAATAAAAATATCACCTAATAAAAAAACAAAATATTCAATTGGAAAAGATGGAGTAACAGCTATAAGCCAAAAAAATAACAAAAATCATGTTATACACTTCAAAAAAATAGGAATTGAAATTGAAATAGATTACCCAAAATACATTTACAGAAAGGTGAAAAAATGAAAGATATATTATATTTGGGGATAATATTAGTTTTAATAACAATGTTAATTATATCATCTACTCAAAATGAAAGGTTAGAAAATGTGCAGGAGTTAATTAGTTTTAACAAAACTGCATTAGAAAATTTGAATTTGAAATATAAAAATATAACAAAAAAGCAACAAAAAATATTGGAAGAACAAGATGTTCTGATTAAAAAACAACAAAAAATAATAGATGATAAAACAAAAGAGTTAAAAGAGCTAAAAAGTCAATATTTAAAATTAGTAAATGAATTGGAATAATAGTAGAAAGGAAAATTATAATGGGCGGACAGCTAGCACAAACTATGGCAATGGATAATGGTAAAAAAATTAAAAGATTATATAAAGAAATAGATGAATTAAAAAAAGAAAACATTGATTTAAAATATAGAGTTATTCATTTAGAAACTGAAGTTAAAGGACTTAAATTTGATTAAGAGGGTGATAAATATTAAGTTTAAAATTCATGAAGAAGTTACTGGTGAAATATCATTAAATAAATTTTATGAAGGCATGCATTGGGCAAAAAGAAAAGAAATTGCAGATTATTGGCACATGCTAACAAAAGCTGAATTATCTAATGCTAACATCAAAAGAGAATTTATTCAAAAACCTGTAGATATTATAATAAGAGCTGATTCTAATCTAGATGCAGATAATCACGGTGCATTAATCAAATTGATTATTGATGGTATGTGTGGTTTCATTTTGAAGGAAGATGATAAAAGATATATCAAATCGGTTAAGTTTGAATTTTATGATGAAGAAGGTATAGAAGTTGAATTGAAAAAAAGGGGTTAAAAATGACTGAAGAAAAATTAGAATATAAGGTTAAAAATGAATCTAAAAAAAGTGATACAACTGCTGAAGGTGTATATATCAAAGTAGATGAAATTGATGAAGTTGGGGGTATCGGAACGAAACGCAAAGAAAAAATAGTTAATTATTTCAAAAAAAATAAAAACAATGATAAAAACCTGCCTACATATGCTAATAGAACTCAAAAGAATCAAATATTCATGGTCGGTGCTATAGAACAAGTTGCTTTGGCTACAAAAAAAGAGCTGAAAAGATATAATCAAAATGAAAGATTAATTAATTTGCTCGATATGATTGTATACGGCACTAATCAATTCATAGGACATTATACAAAAAAAATGGACGGTAAATCAAAAGAATCTATTATAAATACAGCTAAGACTTTTACCCTTGATATGGTATTGAGAAAAGAATATAAAAGAAAGTATGAAAAAAATGAAAGAGATGCCAAAAAACAAAATAAAATAATAATGAATGAAGAACAAGGAGAAACATTACTTGAATTGTGTGAAGCAAGTTGTAGTGTTTGCACAGAATCAGGCGATGGTTGTAAATTTAAAAAATTATTATTAGATTTAGATGCTGAAGTTAAAAATACAAATCCTGAAGATGGTGAATGTGTTTTCCGTTACAAAAGAAAGGGGAAAGATGAAATTAAAAACATACTTGAAGGAGAGAAATAAAACGGATATAGCTAAAAGTGATGATGATGTAAAAAATATATTGCATATGGTTATTGGTCTTATTACAGAAATTGATGAAGTTATAAACTGTAAAAGCTATGATTTGAGCAATGAAGTTGGTGACTTGTTGTGGTATCTATATAAACCTTTAGGACTCAATAATAAAATTTTTTCAACTTCTAACCGTTTCAATAAAATACATGATTTATATTGTGAATATAGTTTGAAAGAATTAAAAATAAAAAGTTTAGATTCTTATAAGAAGGTTAAATATCAAAACGATAGTATAGATTATGTTAGGTCTGACGGTCATTCACACTTAGAAATATTTTCTTTGCTTATGCAAGCATGTTATAATATAGCACAAGACAAAATTAAAGCATTTGGAGTGAGCGAAGAACACATATTAGAATCTAATATTTCAAAAATAAAAAAGGAAGGAAAATTCTATGAAAAATAATAATTTGATTACTGATGCAATTATTAATCTCTGTATAACAGAAGAAATACAACAATATAAACCTGATAAAATACAAGATGGTGATTTGTATTTCGATGGTGAGAAAATCCATGTAATAGCTGAAGATTTCTTAGGCATCGGTGAATGGACTGGTGTAAAAAATGCATTAGAAATTGCTATCAAAGAAGATGGTGAAGATGTTGGTAAGGTTAGATATAACATAAGGACATTAAAAGATGCTGTTTGGATTCCTACCATACAACAGTTGATAGATATGTTGGAAGATGAATCGTCTGTAACTATATTACAAAGTCTATCCAACTCGATTCAAGAATATAAAATATATGATGAAACTAAAGAATCTTTTCATGCTGATTTGATAAAATATATTTGCTTGGAAAAATTTGGAATGACTTTTTGGAAAGGGGATTTGATTAAAAATGGGCAAATTATTAAATAAAGATGGTAAAAAAATAAACAAAAATAAAAGGAAATGGAAAAATATATTTGTTCTAAAAAGTATCCCACATACAATGTATAGTGATGAACCAACTTGGTCTATTGATTTTCCTGATGTTGAATTCACGAAAGAAGAAATTTCTACTTTGGAAAGATGTTCTATATTGCTTAGTAATACATTAATTAATGCAATGACTAGGCATGAAATAAATAAACAGCGTGATGATATATCAAATGTTGATGTTAACAAATTGAAAAAATAAAAAAAGTGTGATATAATATATTTGATAATTCATTGTTAAACCCTTGAATTCTAACCCACAAAAATACCCGCTTATTTAGCGGGCTTTTTGTTTTTTTGAGCATTACGTGTTAATGCTCGAAGTAGCCACGGTTCGGTTAATCTGATACCATTTCGTGGCTTAATAATGATTGCTCCTAACTCCTCAAGGTCTTGCACTACATACCTTGTTTGCCTGTAATTCATGTCGAATACTTCTGACATTCTTCTTATTGAGGGAAATTTGAATTCTTGTCGGTAACAATCCATTATATATTGCAAAAATTGTCTTTGTTTCGGCTCAAGCTTATCAAAACCACGAAGCGTACCGCTCCATCTTTTTTCTTTGTATAAGCTTAAACCGTCACGATAATAATCTGCTTTTTCTTCCCGTGGGTCTGTAGTTGCTTTTGTTTTATACCATTCTTTGCCTTTTCCCATATTAAGACTCCTTTCTTTTGATTATTTTCAGATATTCTAAATCAACATTTTCTTGAACACTTGCTATACATAATGCTTCATATTCTGATTCAGCTTCAATCTCAATAGTGTAGCTCCAGTTTGTAGGCTGTACACCTATTACATAAATCATCATAACCAATCCTTTCTGTATTCTCTAACAACTTTTTTGATAAATGGAATCATCTCAATGATTATCCCACCTAAAATTACTATTGCAAATATATATAGAAAAGGCATACCGTCAAAAGCATATGCCCAAAATTCGAAAAAACCCATAAAATCACTCCTTCAACTACCTATTTTACCTATTTGAAAATGTGTCTTTCTTTCAATTCTTTGTATTGATTGATAATACCAACAATCGAAAGTGATATTATCAAACTGGGAACGCCATATATTGCATATAGCTTTTTCCCTAGTTTTCTTCTTTTTTTCATTTTTGCCACAAAAATTTCTTGTGGCGATTGATACTTGTTTTTTAGAATATCAATTGTTTCCATTCCAATTCTATATAAATAGAAATTAATACTTATTATTATTATTATACCTTTCATAATTCCCTCCTAAAATTCTTTGATTTCAAAATCTAAAAATTCACCATTTTTGAAAACGATGTGTATATTATCGTCTTCAATGTTAATTCTTTCAATTTTTGGTGATATACTATTAATTCTTATTCCACTTTCATGCAAGACTATGATTAATAATTCATCATAATCTAAGCCGTGCAATACATCACCATCAAGATGTAACTCCATTAGTTCTAATATGGTATCTTTGCGAGCTAAATCAATAGTTATATCCATATCATCAAGTTCTAGGAAATGTCCTAAAAATGTTTCATCTTCGTCAACAAAGTTAATCTTTTCATCTTTTTTATCCCACTCAAACATAAATCTTTTCATAAAAACACTCCTTGTATTCTAATTTTCTGATAGGCTATCTCATCAGTAGCGATTACCCAATATCGCTAGACTCCCAATTAAGGGAGTTTCGAATTTAATCTTCAAAATTATCTAATTTAAATTCGTAAAAATTTTTGAATTCCTGCATTTTGCTTGCTATTGCAGGATATTCATTTTGAAATTTAATTGCTTTTTTGTATATTTTTTTCATTTCTTTCATCGCTTCGTCAAATTTTTCTAAAGCTATACTTTTCTGCTTTAGGTTTCTTTTTACCGCTTCAATATATTTTTTTACATCTTTTTGAAATTCATCTGCGGGAAAATCCCCGTTTTCATCTGCGACATTAAAGAATACTATGTTGCATCTTCCAAATTCATTGCCGTATTCAGTATCAAATTCCATTCTTTTTGTATTCTTAATTGCAATATTATCTTTATATACATCATTGATATATAGGTCATCATCAATCTTTTTTAATCTTTTCTCAAACCAACGATTTATGCTTTTTCCGTCATAGTCAGCAAGTTTATCATCAAACTCCTCTCTTATTTTTTCAAGCAATTCTAAATCCATTTTTAAAACTTTAAATTCTTTTTCAATTTTCCATTTAATATCTTTTTTCATAAAAACACTCCTTAAAATTCTATTTCCGATAAGGCTATCTCATCAGCACAGGATACCCAATTCCTGCAGACTACCCAACAAGGGCAGTTTCGAATTCTTAGACTAGTTGCCAGCCAGTCTTAGCAACTTTGTGTATTACCTTGCCATTAGGCAATTCAACTTTTTTCCGATTGTCATTGTGGAAAATCTTAACTTCCACGTAATAATCAGAATGCAATTTTCCAAGTTGCATTACCATGTATGGTACTGGTGATGCCATGACAACTGTACCGTCAAATAACGTTAGTTCTGATATTATGCTTTCCATTTCGTCGATATTCCAACCTGATGCTGGTACTTCTTTTGTTTCCCAACTATCAAAGTTAGAATTAAGAATTTGTTCTTGTTCTTCCATAAGTGTGTGTTGCTCATTGATTATAACTATAGATTTTTTCATAATATCACTCCTTGTATTCTAATTTTCTGATAGGCTATCATCATCAGCGATGGTTACCCAATACCATCGGACTGGGAAAAACCCCAGTTTCGAATTATTTTAATTTTTCTATTCTTATTTGGTGGTATTTTGCTTCCATTGCATCAATATCCAACTTGCCGTCAATCCCTGCGAAGTAACCGAAAGGGATATCTTTTTTCCAAAGCATTCTTTCGTACTTATCGAAACTCGAAAGAGCTTCTTCTAAGTCGTCAGCACACTCAACAAAATAGTCAAGTGCTTGACGGTCGTAAGAAGAAAGTACTTCGTCAAAACTCATATGCACTTCGCCGTCATTGCAATCGAAGATTGTAACGTATCCATCGCGAAAAACTAATGTAACTGTTTCGCTTGGCTTGTGATTATATCCTTCTTCTTCAAGATACTTAACTAAGTCAATCCCTAAGTATCTATATGCTTCCTTAACTTCAACTTCTACATCTTCAATTTCTTCTGTTAATTTAATCATAGTAACAACTCCTTAAAATTCTATTGCTGATGGGCTATCTCATCAGTAACGACTACCCAATATCGTTAGACTGGGAAAACCCCAGTTTCGAATTATATACCTTTGTATCTTTGAAAATCTTCTTGGCTTGCAAATGCTCCGCCAAATGGACGATATTCTTCGTTCAACCATTCTTGATTTTTTCTGTATTGTTCGTCTTTCTCCATTAATCTTTGATGTTCTATTTTTTCATCTATTTCCATTGCTTTTTCTTCAGGCTTGAATCTTTTGAATAACTTGACTCTTTTCCCAAAGCTACTTAATTTCGAAAGCATTAAGTAATTTTCAATTTGGTATTCACGCTCAAAATTATCTTTAGCAACTTTTTTTCTAACTTTTTCCCGCTTTTCGTCATATTCCTTGAATAGTTTTTTGATTTCGTGATAGGCATCAAAACCTTTCACTGTATACCATTTTTCAGTGTTATCATTATTATTACATATTATAACTTGTGTGAATTTTTCATCTGCATTATACAATTCGTTGAAACTACCGTTTCCGTCTGCAATCAAATCATAATTGCTTAGGTCTGGTGCTGGTACTTTCTTTTCAACCATTTTATCTAATTTTTTTATCAAATTTGTATTCATTCCCATAATTCATCTCCTTTTCAAATCCCGCTCAAGCCAGTGTGTGACTTGATTTCTCTTTGCTTTGTTTCTTTGTAGTGTATCACCTGATACAACCCTATTATATAGCCATATTTTGTGTATGTCAAGGGAAAATTTAATTTTTTTTCAAAAAATCTTTTTTTATTTTTTTGTCGATGATATAATATAAGTAAGAAATATTAATGTTCGATAGGAGGGAGGGAATCATGCCACGAGGAAGAAAACCACTTTGGGAAAAAAAAGATATGAAAAACCGACTTAATATTATCAAAGGTTGGGCAACAATGGGATTGACCGAGAAAGAAATGTACAATCAATTAGGTGTAAGTGCTGATACATGGGAAAATTGGAAAAATGACAAACCTGAATTCCTGAAAGCTCTCAGAAGCGGACAGATGGAAACAGTTGCCGAGTTAGTCGAATCAGCAAAGAAGCAAGCTCAAGGATATTTTGTTGTCGAAAAAACCAAAAGAATTAAGGAACATTATAATTCCGAAGGCGAGCTTGTTAGCACGGACGAAGAAACATCAACAGATAAGAAATATGTCAAAGCAAATTCTTCTGTGACGAAATACCTCCTTAACAACTTATCGAACAAATTCGATAACAAAGCGACAATATCACACGAAGTCGAAAGTCTTGAAGATATTTTTGCCGAAGAATTGCACGAAAACTATGAAAAATAGATATCAAAGGAACGTTGGGATATAAACATTTATTGCAAGAAAATTAAGAAACTCCTTATTTTTGAGATAAATTTTTGCCCGCTTTTACCAAGCTTATTTCTAAGTTTTTGCCTACTCTTTCAGCCAACGTTCCTTTATATATATAAAAAAAGGGGAAAACATGGGGAAATACAACATAGATAACATGATATCATTGAGAAAGAAAAGATGGAGAAACACAAAAAGCATCGAAGAAGATGTCAAACTCAGATTGTCTTTTGCCGAATACATATTAAGAAAAGATAATCAAAAATTATGGAAAGATTTGTATTACAATGAGGATAAGCTAATCGAATTGTTTTTTGTTGTAGTTAACAAGAAGAAAAAGACAGTACCGTTCTTCCTTAATTATGTACAAAGAAAATTCATTTCAAAAATTAAAAATGATAGAAAATTGAAGCGTGCAGGGAGAAAAAAACATCAAAGGTATCTTATACTCAAAGGTCGTCAACAAGGATTCACGACTATTATTAGTGCGTTTCAGCTTGCTTGTGCTATAGTGCATAAGAATTTTGATGGATATACTCTTGCAGACGATGCATCAAATACAGAAGATATATTTCAGGACAAGGTCAAACATGTATATGAGCTATTACCCGAAAAAATAGCACCATCTAGCATCTACAATTCCTCAAGAGTATTACATTTTGATACAAATGATAACCGAAAAAAAGGGCTTAATAGTAAGATTAGGGTACAAACAGCAGGAAACGAAGATGCTGGACGGTCGAAAACAATCAACTTCTTACATATAAGCGAAGGGGCTTTTGTTCCCAAACTCAAGAAGCTATTAACAGGATTGACCGAATCTTTAACAAAAGATGTAATTGCAATTATTGAGTCAACAGCAAACGGATATAATGACTACAAAGAATTGTGGGATTCTAGCAACAACTGGGAAACTCTTTTTTATGAATGGTGGAAAACGCCAGAGTACAGAATGGAATTTTCCGACGAAAAAGAGAAGGAAGAATTCCTAAATGGACTTAATTGGGCTGAAAATGAAGCAAAGAAAGGAAATAACAAAGAATACGAAGCAGACACCAAACAATGGATATACTCACGTTGTTGGTGGTTATATGACGAAATCGAATTGGATATGGAACAAATATATTTCTACTTCGACAAATGGGTTGATAAGAAAGAAAAAGTTAAGCAAGAATATCCTTGTACAGCAGAAGAAGCATTCCTTGCATCAGGCGGGAATTACTTCAATATCGAAAATGTTGTTAGAAGAAAAAGAAAGATTGAAAACAAAGCACCTTCTAGACGTGGTGATTTTGAATATATATACACATTCGACGAAGACAGACAGACCAAAAAAATAGATGATACGTCAATAAAATTTGTAGAAAGTTTGAAAGGAAGCGTTACAATATATAATGAGCCGAAAGAAGCAAAAGGATATGCTATTGGTGGTGATACAGCTTCAGAAGGGAAAGACTTCAATTTCGCACAAGTCATCGATAAGCAGGGAAATCAGCATGCTACAATCAAAATAGACAAGGACGAAGATTTGTATGCAGACCAAACTTATTGCTTAGGAAAGCTATATAACGGAGCGATAATAGCATTCGAAACTAATCACTCAACGCACCCAATCAAAGTATTAAGGGAAAGAGAATATCCTCGCATATATATACGTGGGCAATCGACCGACCAAATTAGCAGAAAAAAAAGAAATAAATTTGGATATTATACAACTAAAAAGAATCGTAACGAAATGTTAGGACAGCTTAAAACGTTGGTACGTGAACACCCTGAAAGAATTAATGATGTATACACGCTGAAGCAGATGATGACATTTGTAAGAGATGAAAATAACAAACCTGTTGCAGAAGAAGGAAAACATGATGATGCTATACTAGCTTATGCTATCGCATTGGCTATCAGGGATAATACCCCAAGAATAAAAGGTAAAAGTGAGAAAAAAAGTAAGGTACAATCTCATAAGGAAAATTTAGTCAAACAAAGGAGATTGAAAAGGAAAAGAGATAGGAGGCTTAGATAATGATTGATAAGTTACACGCATCACCTACAAGGTTGATAGTTGAGCAAAAAGAAGTTGAAAAAAAGACAGATAGCGGTATTATATTAGCGGTATCAGAGAAACAGAAGCAAGCACCGCAAATCATGCAAGTTGTCAAAGCAGGAATAGAATCAAAAGAAAAAATATCAGAAGATTACAACATAAAGGACCTGAAAGGCTTGAAAGTTGTAATACCAAAGTTTGCAGGAGTATCAATCGACGTAAACGAAAAAGAATACAAAGTTATAGAGTATGGCGATATATTAGCAGTAATTGAATAAGAAAGGGGTAATGATGAAGAAGTATAAATATATTTCTAAAAGAACAACACCGTTTAGAAGCGAATTTTATGGTTCTACAGACTTAGCTGATGTAAGAATAGGAAATGTAGATAACCCACATGTAGGTGTATCAATTACAACAGAAGAAGCTAAGCAAGTTGCGAAAGAATTAAATGAATTTTTTGATATAGAAAAAGAAGAAAAAGAAGAAAAAGAAAATGATGCAGTTGCAGAAGCAGAAGCAAAAATATTAGAATTAGAAGAAGAACTTGCAGATGCACAAAAGCAAGAAGATGAAACGGTAGAATTCATCAAAGAGGAAATCCTATTTGGGCTGGAAGACTCTCAAATGCTGAAAAAAGAACAAATGAAGGAAATTATAGAAAAAACTGATATAGAAAATGAAAATCTAGATAATTTGAAAGCATCAGAGTTATACAAGTTGTTGCTAGACAGAATAACAGTAGGTGTATAATATGGTGGAAATGATATTTATAGGCATTGTTGTAGCGCTTTATATTTTTGAGAAGTATACACACGTACAGGAAATCAAAGAAAGAGATAAAAAAGAGGAAATGTTACTTAATAGGTTACTTGGTCAAAACGAAAGTGATTATAAAAAAACACCAAAGAAAAAAGTTAAAAATGTAAAAAATAACATTAAAAAAAACATAAACAAAGATAGTTTGAGTCATCTCAAAAAATAGTTAAGGAGGTGAAATTATGGCTTATATGAACCGACAAAAGCAAGAAAGTACAACATTCCTTGAGAAAGGCAATGAGTTATCGGAAGAAGAAATAGCTAAGGTAGCAAAAGAAAAATATGAAGATGATATAGTTGATAGCGTCAAAAAAGAATTCAAGGAACGTTCTACTGATAAGCTTCCTTTGGTTTTGAGTTGGCGATTATTGATGAACTTTTTAGACGGAAATCAGCACGTTAGAATCAACACATCAAAACAAAGTGTAGATGATACAACACCGATAGCATGGTGGGAAGAAAGAGAAGTATTTGACCAATTATCACCAATATTAGAAACTAGATTAGCAAAACTTAATCGTGCAGATACAGAACTCAAAGTGCGACCAGCAACAAGTGAAATGGAAGATATATCAAGTGCTAAGGTCGAAACTAGATTGCTTGAAGGACTTTTTAAGAAAGAAAATATGGAAAAAAAGCAAAAATTGGCTAATCTTTGGAGTGAAAAATTAGGAACAGTTTTTTGGAAAACAGGCTGGGACGAATCAAAAGGTAGAGTTGTAGGCATCAAAGAAATTGAAGAAGATGAAGAAGAATCACATTTTTTACCTGAATTTGAAAGAGAACTACGGCAGTACAAAGGGAAATACATCAAAAAAATACATGAAGGTGATGTAGACGTTATGTATTGCACACCGTTTGAGATATTCCCTGATTCGATGGCAAATGCCGATTGCTCTGAATGTAGAGATATAATTCATGCTAAAGCTTATAATACAGAAGAAATATTCGAAATGTTTGGCGAAAATATGAAAGGCTCTACTCAAGATGTATTAGGACTAGAAGCTAATCAAGGAAAAACTGGTGGACTCGGTCAAAAGAATAATGATTATCGTATAACCAACAAAGAAATGGATAATGCGTGTATATTAGTTGAAAAGTGGGAATTGCCTACAAAACGGTATCCTCAAGGTAGATTAATAATGATTGCATTATCAAAAGAAGAAGAAAAATTGCTTCATTACGGCAAATTACCTGATTACCTAGAAGACCAAGGCAAATATGAATTACCATTTATCAGCCAAAAGTCAGAAGAAACTGGGGAATTTTTTGGAAAAAGTGTATTTGAAAGGTTGTTACCGTTACAAAGAAGATATAATTCATTGAGAAACAGGAAAAAAGAATATCTTAACCGTGTATCAATCGGACAGCTCACATATGAAGAAAATTCAATAGATGAAGATTTTTTCGAAGAAGAAGCATTAGCACCGGGGGCAATGATAGCGTATAAGCAAGGTTCTAACCCGCCAAGCTATTTAGATAACCCAAGATTACCTAGTGCATTCGATACAGAAGAAAACACCTTACAGATGGATTTTAATCGTATTTCAGGAGTATCAGAAATATCAAGAGATTCATCAGCTCCAACAGGAGTAGGTTCAGGTGTAGCATTATCAATTTTGAAAGAACAGGACGATACAAGAATATCATTACCTGCTTCTTATATACAACAAGCTAGAATACAAGTGGGTAAGAAGCTATTGAAGGTGGTCAAGGAGAAAGTGGACTATCCTAGAAAATTAAAATATGCAGGGAAAGATGAAGAAGTAGCATTATTCAATTGGGATAAGAACGATATAACTTCATTTGATGTATATGTCGAATCAAAAGCAAGCTTATCAGAAACACCAGCACAAAGAAGACAATTTGTATTCGATTTATTCAATGCAGGTCTATTTAACCCTGATATGCCAGAGATGTTACGTGCTAAGTTGATGCAGATGTTAGAATTAGGTAATTGGGAAGATTTTGTAGCAGATACCAACTTGCATATTGAAAGGGCTAAAAAAGAAAATATGGCTATATCACGTGGTAAACAAGCTGAAGTTTGGGAAATTGATGACCATGAAGCACACCTGAAAGTACATACTGATTATATGGTAAGCTCTGATTTTGCAGAATTAATTGCAGAACAACCCGAACTTAAAGAAAGATTAGATAATCATAGACGGCAACATTTAGAAATAGTTAGTCAAAAGCAAAGGCAAGTGGCTAAGCAAGAAATGGAAACACAGCAACAAGGAAGGGGAAGATAATGAATAGTTTAAAATTTGATTTACAACTTTTTGCAGAAGAAGGAGTAGAAAGTGTAGATGCTGGTAATGCCGAAGTAGAAGCAAATACAAGTGGTGCGGAAGCATCTGAAGCAACTGAAACAGAATCAACAGTAGAATCTACTGATAATATAGATAGTGGGGAGAAGGCTGATGATTTCAATTCAGCTGGAGATATGTTTGAAAGTTTTATTGACAATATGGATTCAGAAGATAACACAGAAGATGCAGTAGAAAATAAACCAAGCGAAGAAGTTATTGAAGGTGAAGAACCTATTGAATCCGAACAAAGCGAAATACCTGAAGTTTTTAACACGGACGATTTAGAATTGTCTGACAAATCGTCTGATAATAGGAATTTAAAAACATTTAGAACTCTATTTCAGAATGAAGAAAGCGAAGCAGGTGATAATGAAGGCGAAGAAGAACAATTAGAAGACACAGATAATGAAAATGATGAAGAAAAAAGTAAATTTGCGGACATGGATAAAGACGAAATCATGGATAAGTTGTATGACGACCCTGAAGGATTCATCGATGAATTAGTCGAAGAAAGATTAACTACGGCTGAAATGAGAAAGAAGCAAGAACAACAGGAAAAACAACAAAAAACTGAAACGTTAAAAAAACATTTCAATGAATTCACACAGCGTCACCCTGATTTTGAAGAATATAGTGATGTCATGAAGGAACTTATTGACAATCCTGATTTGGATTTAAAGGGGAATCCTAACGCTTATGAAATTAGCTATCACTTAGCTAGAAGCTTAAAGAATGATGAAATACCAACTATGCCTACTAAAGATGAAATGGTAGACCAAGTATTAAATGATGAAGAAACATTATCAAAGGTTATTGAAAATGAAGAAGTTAAAAATAAAATTGTATCAAGTTACTTAGAAAATTTAGATTCAAATGATAATATCAAAACTATAAAAAGTAAAACAAATAAAGGTAAAACTGTTTCTAATAAAAAGAAATCATTTGATAATTTCAAAGAAGCAGAAGAAGCTTTATTCAATGAGATGTAAAATATTATAAGGAAGGTGTATTTATGACAATTTCAAGTATTGCAATGGCGAACAAAGCGTTCAAAGATTTTTTCTTAGAGCCAGCTAGAAAGCAATTAGACGAAGGTTCAGGAGCATTCTTATCACAAATTGAAAAATCAACAAAAGAAGTATCGGGTAAAAAGATTAAAATGCCGTTAGTATACGGAAGAAGTGGAGGCTTAGGTAACAGAGCTGAAACTGGTGACTTACCTGAAGCAAATCCTAGAAAATGGGAACAAGCTGAATGGGAAACTAAAAATATGTATGGTACTATTACTATTTCAGGTAAATCTATCAAAGCTTCTAGAAATAACAAAGGTGCATTTACTAAGATGTTAACTGCACAAATGGAAGATTTAACTAATGATGCTAATAATGATTTAAGAAGACAAATCTTAGGTGATGGTTCAGGAGTATTAGGTTCATTACAATCAGCAACATCTTCAGAATCGGTTACTTTAGAAACAGGTCAAAATCCTTTTGTATTCCATGTAGGACAAATGGTTGATATAAGAGCAACAGCTGATGATACTGTAGTCGAAAGTAATTTAGAAGTTTTAAATGTAGATAAGAACACAGGTGAAGTTACATTATCTACAGCGGTAACTGTATCAGAGGGTGATTACTTAACTATTCACGATAACTACAATCAGGAATTAACTGGAGTAGAAAAAGTAATGACAAAAGACAATACATTATATGGTATTGATAGAAGCACTAATAAATGGTTCAATCCTAATGTAGAAAATGTTGACGGAGAAATTACTGAAATGGTAATGCAAGAAGCTATTGACTCTGCTGAAATCATGGTAGGTTCTAATATTGATTTCATCATGACTACTTATGGTGTTGCACGTGGATTCCAATTAGACCAATTATCATATAAGAAAAATATTGACTACAAAAAGTTAAAAGGTGGATACAAAGTTATGTCTTATGCTGATGTACCAATAGCAAAAGAAAAATTCATGAAAGAGGGAACGATGGACTTCATGCAAAAGAAAAACTGGAAATTGTATCACATGAACGATTGGGAATGGATGAAAAAAGACGGTAACGTATTAAGTAGAGTATCAGGTAAAGATGCTTATACTGCAACGTTATTCAGATATGCTGACTTAGGTTGCGACAAGCCAGCAGGTCAAACTAGATTGACAGGAATAACTGAACATTAGAATAAATTAAAGGGATTGGGTTTTTTAAAATCCTTTCCCTTATTTTTTTAGGAGTGATTAGATGAAAAGACTTTTCAAAAGGTCTAAAAGTTTTGTAGTAATTGATAGGCATATAAGCAGAGTACCTAAGAAATTAAAAGAATTAGATGAAGATTATTATATATTATGGAATAGCACCAAAGAACGTTTTGAGGTGCATAATGATGAGCAAGAAGGTGGTTCTTTAGCATTTGTAGTAGGTGGCAATGAATTAGACGATAGAGTCATACAGAAAGCTAGAGAAACAGCTAGCCATAGAGCTTTTAAAATAATTGAAGAATTAGAAGCTGAATATGAACGTAAAAAAAGAGATGAGAAAAAAGAAAGACGTGAAGCTGTTGAATCAAGATTTGGCAAGATATATGACCAAATCCAAAACAAACCGCAGGTGGTGGTTAAAAAATGAAAATAGAAGATATAATTATTGATGCACAGACTGAAATTGATAGACAAATAAACTCTAATATAGCTATTAAATACATCAATAATATAACTAGACGATTAGCAGTTAATTATCCTACCGCAAGAGAAATTAAACCTATAATAATAGAATCTAATGACAGTTTGGAATATCACGATTTAACTGAACTAGTAGATTCTGTTTTAAAGGTTAATAATGTTAAATATGCAGACAATTTATATAAATTTACAGATTACGAAGTAGAAGATAAGAAAATAAGATTTTTTAAAGATGGTAAATACAAAGTTAGAGTGGCTAAAATACCTGATAGAAATGGAAGTAAAACAGAAGAAGCTAATATAAGAAATGAATATCATGTAGCATTAAGCAAATGGGTAGCACATAAAGAGTTATCACGTTTATTAGGTGCTAATTATGAAGATTCAAAAATAAAAGAAGAAGAATTTTGGGTAATGGTTAGAGAAATAGATACTCAAATAGATAGATTGGATAAAAAACCTAGAATAATTAAAGCACCAAAATGGTAGGTGGTTAGATGTCGGAATTAAAATTTTATGATGATTTTAGAAAAGGAATAAATGACACATCTTCACCAAATCAATTAAAAGATAATGAAATGTTTGAAGCTGAAAATGTTGATTTGAATTCACGTGGTGGATTCACAACAAGAAAAGGTGCGACAAAATTAAATGATACATCATTAGATGGAAAAATATTAAATATTAAAGAATGGACTGTAGGAGCAGAACAAAGATTGATAATATTAAGGAAAAAATCATCAGATGGTACTTTAGAAGTAGGTGAATTAAAAGATGATACATTTACACCTAAACAAGTAATATCAGATGAAAATGCTTCATTCTTTTCATTTAAGAAGGGTTTTCATATCATAGATACCGTTGATGAAAAGATATATGAATGGGGTACATATGATTTTGTAGAAACACAAGGAACTATTGATTTATCAACTGATGCTATTGTTATGGCAGAAAACGGGAAATTTTACAAATCAATTAATGTTACAGGTTCTACAGACTTAACCGCTGAAGATTTTACAAATACAAGCAATTGGGAAGATGTAACTTACTTAGAAAATGTAATATCAAACGTTTGTAGATTATTAAATGAAAATGAAGCAACTGATAATGATATGTCACCTATTAAAAAATGTACTATGTTTGAATTTTATAACGATGCTCAAAAGGTATTTGCATCAGGGAATCCCGATGACCCATCAGCATTATATTTTTCTGAATCACTAGATTTTGGGTATTTCAAAGAAACAAATGTATTATATCCAACAACAAATGAAGGAAAAGTAACAGCAATTAAGGACTTTTCAGATGCATTAATGGTGAGTTATTCAAATAGATGGTACTTTTGGCGTGGTGTAGATATATCTGATGCAACTTGGCGACCATTACCATTAAGCTATGGTTGTTTAGCACCTGATTCATTAGTAGTAACACCAATGAGTTTGACATTTTTAGGTAGAGATAATCTTCATACTATAGATATTAATTTGGTATCAAATCAAGTTATATCAATGCAATCTTATGAAATGGTCAATAGTGTTTCAGAAGGAACAGTAGAAGGAATAATAGACAGTATTAAAAATAAAGAATTAGCCAAAGCAACTTTTTACAAAGGGAAATATATTTTATTTTATTGTGATGATGAGTCACTAAATTACAACAATAAAGTTTTAATATACAACTGGGAATCTAAAGGTTTTACAGTATATTCAAATTGGAAAATTAATTCTATATCAAATACCTCAAGAGGCGATTTATTAATAGCTTTCGAAAATTACGTTTTAAATACTTATGAAGGTTATAGCGATGTAAACCTTGAAGATGGTACAAAACAAGGTATACCAATCAAAATTCGGACTAAAAACTATTATATGGATTCATTCTTAAACCCGAAAGAGATAATAAGGTTATTTTTAGTTTTTCAACAAAAATTACATGATGATTCTCAAGCTAAAGTATCCATTAATGGTAACTATGTTGAAAAATCATTAGGTGAAATACCATTATCAGAATCTTTAATATGGGGTAGAGATTGGGGGAGTGTATGGGGCTGGTCAGATATGACTATTAAAACATTTGCACCAAAAGTCAAATTAAATTATATCAATATATCAATTGAAAATAGTCAAATAGATGACCCTATAACTTTATATGCACTAGGATTTGAATATAATGTATTAAAACCTGAGCATGAAACAGAAAGATATTCCAAAGAAGATGATTTATTAACAGTTAATTAAGAAAGAGGTGATTATATGGCGAAAAAAGAAGGTTATAAACCTAATAGAGAATTTTCAGCTGATTATGGCGATAAGTCAACAGGGAACAGCGGAGCTGATACAATAGAAAAAGATATTGACAAATTAATGGCAATGTTTAACCCTGATACTACTACGACCGACCCAATGACAGGAGAAGTTTTTCAAGGTGGTATTGGTTCTAATAATATGCAAGATGGCGGAACAACTTTATCAAAATTAGAATCAATAACATTAAACGATTCTTCTACAGCTGACCCAGCTTCAGGTGATTTATCAGTTGATGAAGTTTTAAATGTATTATCGACTATGATTAAAAAGATTACAGGTAAAGCTAATTATTATATAGACCCAGCCGAAAACATTGAAGGCTTAAAAGAACAGATTGACGGTGTAATCGACACAACCTATACTAAAACCGAATTAAACGGTGGACAATTGGATAGTAGGTATTATACAAAATATGAAGCTGAGAATTATGTAGATAATAAGGTTTTTGGAACCGACAATATAGGGGATAAAACAATAACTGGAAAGAAACTGTCGCCAGACATTATACAAACAGTTGAAACATCTGTATTAAAATCAATAATGGAAGAAGCTGACAGAAGACTAGAGATAATAGGAATATTGGGGGTGTAGATAATGGCAATAACAGAGCCAAAAAGATTATTTGATTCAGAATTAACATTAACAAAAGAAGTCATTGCTAATACAGGTTCAGAAAAATGGATAATATCAGATTTATGGATAAGTAATAAAACCGATGTTGTGAGAGAAGTAACTGTATTAGTAGCTTATCAAGGTGCTGTCGTGGAAGAAAAAAGAACATTACTGCCTAAAATAAAATTAGAACCAAATCAAACTATGGTTTTAGGAAATGTAATTGTTGAACCAAACGAAACTATTTATGCATCATCTCAAGGAGAAGTGCATGCTTTTTATGATTTAACTTCACCAAATGAAAATGGAAATTTAAAATTTATAGCAAAAGAAAATGAAGAAAGTGGAAATGACATCACGTTAGAAGTTATTAATCCACAAGTAGTAGACCAAGAATTAAGTTGTACAGTTGATGCAAATGCTAAAACAATAAATATTTCATTAGCAACTGACGCAACTACAACACCAGTCAAAGCAGATTTTACAACTGATTTTTTTGACCCTGACAATGATGTAGTGTTCACTTCAAAAGAATTCGGGGCTGACGGGAACAATATTCAAATAGAAATTATCAACGCAGGCAACGACCAAGCATTAGGAATTGTTGAAGAAGGTTGGAAAATAACAATCACTCCAGCTACAGATAGTGGAGGAAACATTACAACAACTGCTAGCGATTTAGTTACAGAAATAAATAACAATTCAACTTTAATTGATTGTGAATTAAAAGAAGGTGATGAAGGTACTGGATTTATCAGAGAGTTATCTTTAACTGATTTAACTGGTGGCGTTGATGCAACAGTAACTACAACTGGAAATGACATAATTAACCTTTTAAAAACAAATGAAAATTTGGATTCACTAGTTTATATTGAAAGATTAGGCAATGATGACGGTACAGGTGTAGTAGACCATATAACCGTTGATGGAGAACATAATCATCAAGTTAATTTTATAGGTGGCGATTATGACAAGTATAATCCTAATCATGTTGGAATAACAGGCGTTACAATAGTAGGATATGGGAGAGTGGTATAGATGGCTCAAGGTGTAGTATTTCCAAGTAATAATTTATCAGAATATCAGAACAGACAGGATACTCCTATTGGAGATTTTAATTATTGGATTGATATGTTATTAAGAGAAGATGGAGAAGGTATACTTGAAAATCTTATGAGTTATCAGCCAACAGCAGAGCAGATTATCAATAATGAAGTTGCTATGTTTATTATAATGGAAGGTAAACCTGTTTCAAGTGGTGAAAAGACTAAGGTTACTTTATGGTCTGGCAAAATGACTAGCTCTACTGATGATATGTACACAACAGTTTACACAGTACCAATAGGGAAGCAAGTTATTATAACAGACTTCATAGTTCATGGAACAACTACACAGACTAAATTAGCAATCAACGAACAAGATATAACTGATTTTATTCATTTAACTGTTGAAAATCCAAATGAACAAATTTATTTATATCATAAAGCAGATGAAGGTGATGAAATTCAAATTTATGACCAACACGATAACAATTCAAGTGAAATTATCGGTTATATACAGGATAAATAGGAGGTGTTTTAATTGAGTTTACAAGATGTTTTTTTAAATGGCAAATACGGTGTTGGTAATGGTTTAGCAAATTATTTTAAATTACCTAAAAATGCAATTCATCAAGCAAATACAAAAGAAGATATAATTAATACATTAAATGCTTTTGAAGATTTATGTCAAAGTCAAGAAGCTATGGATTTTTTTGAGGGTAGATTTTCATCATTAGATGATATTTTAATTAATCAAGATAATAAGGTAAAGTGGATTGCAAGTATACTGGGATTTAATCCCAGTCATTATTCTGATGTGGATACATTGTTAAATTCTCAAGAGAATCGTGATGCAATATTAAATTCTCAAGAAATTATAAATGTAGTAAGCCTATCAAATACAATTACAGGAAAATTATCCGCAAGTTTAGCAGGGTTAGATTCAACAGAATACGCTGATATGGATGCAGTAGCAAATGATGAAACAGCTATGGATGCAGTAGCAAATTCTTCTGATGCAATAGATACAATAAAATCTAATATAACAACAGTTGTCGATAATATGGAAACAGAGTTTCCAGTATTATATGAAGGAACAATGTTTCTTCAAACTAATTGGGATGAGATTGAAGGTGACTCTGATGATGGAATAACTGCATCTCAGTTTAGCAGAGATGGTTATTATGAATTTAAAATGCGTGGAGATGATGCAAATACTGGCTATGTTGTCTTTTACAGCAAAGAGCAATTTGATTTTACTGATATAAATGAAGTAGATTTTGATTTTGAAATAGGCTATGACGATGGAGAAACTCCAAGATTATATTTAGGTATAAATTCTGACAATACACAAACGTCAAGTGTTTTCAGTACAAGATACTATGATGCAGGTGTTAACGCATCTGACCCAAGAAAAACAGTAACAGTTGATACAAGTGATATTACAGGTATGCAGTATTTAAAGATAGCAATGTATGATGATGAATCTTCTGCTGACGCATCTTTAAATGTAGATATGTATAATATAGTTTTAAGAAAATAGGAGGGGTTTAAATGGTATATGTAATTTATGATAATGAAAGTAAAGTTGTTAAACAAATAAATACAGAAGAACCTACAACTGTAGAAGAAGGTTTTTCTGTAGCAACAAGTGATGCTTTAAGTGTTGGTGATGAAATAACATATCATACTATAATACATGAAGTTGATGAAGATGGGAAGATAACAAGATATAGCGGATATACGATTGCCCCAAATGTTAAAGATTTACTTGATAAATTAGATAAAAAAGAAACAGAAGTTGAAAATTTAAAATCACAATTAACTTTAACTCAACAAGCATTAGATGAGTTAATTCTAGGAGGTGCTTTATAATGGGTAAATATTTAGCTAAAAGGATTATTGAAGGGGTTTATTCTTATGATTATGTGATAGGTAAAAGAGGAGATTTAAAAGATAGTATAGATGAATGTTTAAAACAAGAAGATAAAGAAAATCTTATAACATCTTAGGGGTGATATAAAATGATTACCCTAGAGGGTATTTTAGACCCTGCTACTGCTTCTATTAACGAAATAGATAATGTAGAAGTTAAAAAAATGGTATTTATGATGAAATGGATTTATTTAATGGAGAACAAAATACTGCTAATAAGAAAGAATATGAATATTCTGTAGTACCTGTTGATATAAGTGGTATTTTAAGTTAATCAATAGGGTAGTGTAACAACTACCCTTTTAAGGAGGTGACAATGAAATTACAAGATATAATTTATTCAAATAAAGAAAGATTAGAAAAAATTAATACACCAAAACCAACGGGTGATACTCATAAAGTATTAATATTAGAGTCGAAATTAGCACACAAGGATAATGTAATCGAGATAGAAGATTGCCCTTTAGCTGATAATTTCAATCGTGGGTATCACGCTCTAAGCGTTGGGAGTATTATCAAAACTATCAATCCATCAGTAAAATTATATACTATGCACCTAGAAATAGATATTGAACCCATTATAATTTGGTGTATTGATAACAACGTACGAGTTATTAATATGTCAGTAGCTACACATGATACAGATGAAAGAATTGAGCAACTTAAAAGATATGCTGATTGGGGCGGAATTGTAGTTGGAGCGAGTGGAAATTGGGAAGGACATTCAGTATCATTCCCTGCTGATGATGAAAATTCTATAGGTGTATCAGCTACTAATACAGAGGATACCAACGGCGAAGAAGTAGACATCACTGTAGAAAGTTGGTGGAGGGCGAAACAATATGGACACGATAGATTGATAGGATTTCCTGGCACAAGTGGTTCTGCTCCTATAATAAGCGGAGTTGCTACACATTATTTGGAAGCAAATCCAAATGGTAATGTTGAAACTTTTAGAAAGTGGCTTAAAAGAAATTCTTATACTGATATTGAAGTAGATGGAAAACTAGAAGAAGGAGAAAGGTTCTTTGTATTCCCTGATAATTTAGAAGATGAGGAGATAAATATGCCAAATGAAAATAAAGATGTTATAAAATTATATCCTAGATGGAGTCAAAGTTCAGGGAAACCTACTTATAAATTAAATGATAAAGTTAAATCGATGGACGTTAAGCCTTTTATTGAAAACGGTCGTACTTTTGTACCTATTAGATTTGTAGCAGAAGCGTTAGGGTGTGAGATAGAATGGAATGAAGAAACAGGGGAAGTTAAAATAATACAAAATGGGCAGAATGATTAAAATGAAAAATAAAATTATAATCGCTTTGATTTTGATATTAACTCTAACATTTTCATTTAAAGTATTTTATAAATCTGACACTTTGGTTTTAAAATCAATAGAAGATGGAAAAATACACGAATTAAAAATAGATAAAGTTATAGATGAAAATAAAAAATATAAAAAAGGTCAAAAATATAAGGTTACTTATCATTTTATATTTGGCAAGATGTTCAAAAGAAATATTGAATTATCAAAGTGATTTTTTCCTTTTTTATAATCAGCAACCGTTATATAATAAAAATAAAGGAATTTATAAATCAAAGGAGAATATATGGATAATCATTTAAAAAGCTTGCATGATAGCGAAATGATACAAGGACATATAAAGATAATGAATGATAATAAGAATCGTAGTGAATCTAATACCCATAGACTTAATAAACATGATGAAAAAATAGAAGAATTATCAAAAGTGCATTCAGCACTTAATGGAATCCAAACAGAAATGAAACATTTATCCAAAAAAATTGATGAAGTTAAAACCGATAAAGAAGTAATGGAAAAAAACAATAAATTACAATCAGAACAGAGCAAAGAATTTATAATGTTGATAAAAGAAGCTTCTTCAGAAATAGCAAAAAGCAACAAAAAAACTTGGGAAGATAGGATTGCTGATTGGATAGTACCTGTAATACTTATATCAGCTTTATATATGATTCTTCAAGCTTTAAATGCAGGTATAATTTAGAAAAGAAAGGACTGATTTTATGGGGTGAAAAAGATAAAAGTAGTAAATGGTATAATAAGAAATAAGAAAATCAACGGGATACCAGTTAACATTGACATAGTAGAACCTTACGGCAAAAAGAATGTCAGGACGTTGATACCATTAAGAAATCAAATTGGAATTACATATCACAACACATCTAACACAAATCCATCAGCTACAGATGAAATGCATGCTATATGGTTACAAAATTTAGAGAATGCAGATAATAAATATGTATCCGCTCATATATTTGTTGATGAAGATTCAATAACACAAGTAATACCATTGACAGAAGAAACCTATCACGCTGGAGATGGAAAAAAAGGCGTAGGGAATTCAGAAACTATATCTATAGAAATATGTGAAAACAAAAATTATAAAAAAGCAGAGAGAAATGCTCAATTATTAGGGGCATCTATGTTATTGCAAAATCCTAATTGGGATATCTTTAAACATGAAGATTGGAGCGGTAAAAATTGCCCTAGAGTAATTTTAAATAACAATAGGTGGAATGCATTCAAGAATGAAATTTTAGAGATATTTGAGCAATCTAAAGTGGTTAATTGGAAATTAAGGGGGTTGAAATACTTATCAGATGAATTTAATGTAGATTATGATTATTGGGTTGAAAGAATTAATGAACCAGCACCTGTATGGGCTATGATGGAAATTATAGCTAGAGTAACAAGGAAATTAATTAAAGGTGATTAGAAAGGGGTTAATATGAAAAAATTAGAAGAAATTTGGAAAAAAATATCAAACACTAAAAGTTTATTAGGTATTGCTTCGGCACTATTAATTATAACTAATAATTTAGGGATAGATATAGACAATGTTACGGTAATGAATGTTGTAAAAGCTGTATTAACTATCTTAGTTATATTAGGAATAATTAATAATGATGGAATGGATACTTCAGATTGGAATAAATAGGAGGTAATTACAATGGCTAGCAAAAAAACAATCAAAAGAATATCTCGTGAAAAAAATGTAGATATGGGAGTGGCTGAAGCTATGGCTAAAGCTGACGAAAGAAACAACAATAATAGATATGGCTCTAGAGATGATTCTTCATCTAGAAATAATTCATCAAGTCGTTCATCAAGAGATTCATCAAGACGTTCATCAAGAGGTTCATCAAGAGGTTCATCAAGTCGTTCATCAAGAGGTTCATCAAGAAATTCATCATCAAACCGTTCATCAAACCGTTCATCAAGAAATTCATCATCAAACCGTTCATCAAACAGTTCATCATCAAATCGGTCTTCATCTAGAAATAATTCTTCTAGTTATGATAGAAAAGACCCTGTATCAGTAGCTAAACAACAAATAAAAAATGCTAAAAAAGTTTGGGAAAAAGCTGATGCTGATTATAAATCGGGTAGAATAAGTGAAAAAGAAGCTAAATGGCGAAAAGATAGAGCTCATAAATCAGCAGAAGAAGCACGTGGGTATTTAGGCGAAAGTGATGCTGATTATACTTTAGTTGATGGTCACAATGATAAAATAGTTACTAATAAAAATGATTACGATGATAAAAATACAGGTGAATATGATGTAGAAAAAAGAGAGAAAGGTACTAATGATAAAGTAAGTTATGACTATCGTGGTGAAGATGACGAAGGTGGAATAGAAGAAATATATAAAAAAGTTGCTGATGTAGATAAAAAACCTGAAAATGTAGTTGATTCAGAAACTGATTTACTAGAAGGTTATAATATGGAAAATAAATCTAAAGGTAAGTCTGAAGATATAATAAATTCAGAAACTGACTTACTTAAAGGTTATAAAGTTGCTGGTAATAAAAATGTAAAAAATACAGAAGATATGGAATCTGAAAGAATTTCAGGCGATGAAGATAAAGCATCAGAAGGCGAAAATGATTTTATGTCAAGAGCTAATGAATCATATCAACAAAAAGATACTCGTGGCATGAATGATTATGATAAACAAACAATTCAAGAAGCAGGTCAACGATGGGAAAAAGCCGATGCCGATTATAAGGCGGGGAAAATCAGCAAAGAAGAAGCAAATAAAATAAAAGAAGAAGCTCATTCAGAAGCAGAAGAAATAAGAAATAGATTAGGATTTAGTGGTGGTGAAGATGGTACTCAAACTCAAAGTATAGAAGTTGCAGGTGAAGGAGTTTATGAAGGTACTGCTAAAATGAATCCTGAAACTGGTCAAATGGAATTTGAAGGTGAAAACTCACCAATAATAAACGAATTATTAAATGAATTAGAACAATCTAAATCAGAACAAGAATTTTATCAAGATGCAATCAAAAAAATATCTGAACAAGATTCAGGTTTCAACGAAGAAGATGTATTAACTTATGAAGAAGCAGTAGAGCAAGCTGAAAATCAAGTGAATCCAATGTATGAAAAAGGTAGAGAAGAATACATGGAAAAAATGGATAAAGATGCTGTAAAACGTGGAGTATTTGGTCAAATACCACAAGAAGCATTGAAAAGACACAAAGCAAGCGAATTAGAAGCACAAAAAGCTAGTGATGTCGCTTCATTAGCAACAGAATTAAGAGGTCAATCTTTACAAGAAGCTAGAACAACTGCTCAAATGAAACAGCAAGAAATGAATCAAAAGTTAAATGTTTTAATGTCAGGTTTACAAGCTAGTGGTAATTCTTCTAAAATGGCTATAAATACATTAAATACAGTAGCTAATATTCAATCTCAACGTGAACAATTAAACATGCAAAAAGATTCCCAAGAATTCCAACAAGGAATGGCTGAAGAAGAAATGAATATGGCTAAAGACAACCAAGACTTCAATCAAAAAATGGCTTTATCACAGTTGAATTTAGAAAAAGAAAAGTTTGCTCAAGATAAAGTTTACAATAATCAGAAAATTGCACAAACATGGGAAAGAATTAAAAACAGCAAGTTAGGTTTAAGACAAGCACAACAAAGATTGGGTTTAAACGAAAGAGAAATGGATTTAACTGAAGACCAATTTAAACTAGGTTTATCTGATAAAGCGTGGGAAATGACTAATAAACAAATAGCCGAATCAGATGATAGTATAAAATTTGATGCTAATTATTACGAAGGGTTAAAAGAAAAAGATACAGATTACAATGAAAGAGAAGGTTTAATGAAGGGCGATGATGGTTATATGAATCAAGCTTCTGATTATTTAGAAGAAATTAAAAATCAATCTACTGAAGAATATAGTGAAAGTGAAATCCAAGATATGTATGAAAACAATTTGAATATTTTAAATAGCCAGTTAAATCCTTTAGGTGAGTACCAAGATTAGGAAAGGGTGTATAACGAATGAAATTTGAAAACTACACTTACAACAAAACAAAAGATGAAGATGATAAAAACAAAAAATTTAAATATGATAAGAGTAGAGCAAGTAAGTTGTATAACGATATTAGTGTTGACAATGTAAAATTTGATAATTTAACATTCAAAGACCAAAAAACAGTTTTGCAATTTTCTGTAGACCAAGGTTTAGATGACTACAATGATTATAAAACTGATGTAATAAAAGATTATGGCATTAAAAAGCCGTCTACTAGAACAAACACTACATTTACAGATGAAGGCAAAGTAGATTATGAAACTGAAAGCGTTGAATCAGAAGATAATTCAGGAGCTTTTTTTGGTAATGAAGTAAGCTATAATAATACACCTGAAGAAAATGCTAGATTGCAATCAGGTGATAAATTAAGAGATGATTTATTTAATTCAGCTATTGAAGGTAAAACTAATCAGGGGAAGTTCTATGATTCTAATGATTCCCCTGCATCAAAGCTGAATTTAGATTCTTTATCATCAAAAGAATTATTTAATAAAGGTATTTATAGCGAAGGTGTAAAGAAAGAACAAGAAGAAATAAAGAATAAAAATCAATCTTTAGTTAAGACTCCTTATGGTGAAAAAACTTATGAAGAATTCATGAAAGAAGTTGAAGAAAAGAATGATGTAGCAACTAAATTTAATCAAAAAAGATTAATGAAAAAACCAGTTGAATTAAAAAAATCACAGGTTAATTCTGAAAATTCAAATGAACCAGCACCTGAACCATTTGATTATATGACAAAAAAAGATTATGCTAACACTTATAAAGGTTTAGACATTGCGTTTAAACCTATTATCCCTGCACAAATCCAAGTTTTGGATTCAAGCGGTAAATTGGATAAAGAAGCAACAAAAAAAGCTAGAGAGAGATTTGAAAATGGTGATTCAGTTAAGAAAACAGTCGGTGGAAGACATATGCATTATAATAAAGATGGTTCTATAGATACAGAAAGAATGAAAGAATCATATAAGACTGAAATGAATTACAAGAAAAATGAGTCGCCAGTTGATGTAGATGAGTTATTAGATAAAAGCAGAGATGATTTCATAAATGAAGATAATTCTTTTAGTTTTGGTGCGTTAAAAGAAGATGTAATAAGAAAAAGGATTTATAATAAAAGAAGTGAAATTTTAGGTCAAATGGCAGTTAAAGGTTCTAATGATGAATTAAAAAAAGATTTAGCTAAAATTGATTTGTTTATTGAAAACAATCCTGAAATGCAAGATTCTGAAAAAACTAAAGAATTTAGAAAAGAACATAAAATTTTAGGGTTCTTAGACAAAGGCATATCAGGAGTAACTGAACAAATTACACTTTGGACTAATAATTTAGGTGAAAAAGCAATGTTTACTGGATTAGGAGCTTTAACAGGAAATCCTCAAGCTGGTTATATTGCAGGTTCATCAAAAGATATGTTTATGATTGAAACAGGTAATGCATATGAAGAAGCTAGAAAAGCTGGAGTACCACATGAAATAGCTAGGAAAGAAGCTATGAAGGCAGGGGTTATTAATGCTGGTATAGAATCAGGTCAAATGGCTTTATTTTTAGCAACGTCAGGATTGTCTAAAATAGGTTTATCAGGAGCTTCTAAAGTAGGAGCGGGTACTGTAGATAAATTATTTGGTAAATTTGCTTCTAAAGTAGCAAGTAAAACTGGTAGTCAATTAGCTGGGAAAGTAACTGAAATTGGTACTAGATGGGGTGCTGGTGCTGTAGGTGAAATGACACAAGAGGGTTTACAAGCGGTAATGAGTAAGAAATATGTTAATGATTCAGTTAATTTAGCAGTAGAACGTGGATTTTTATCTAAAAATGAATTAAGAGAATATGATTTTGATGATTATTCAAAAGTATTTTCAGATGAATTTAAAGCTGTTGCACCTACTATGATAATGTTAGGTGGTATTGGTGTAGGCACAGGTCAAGTTGTAGAAGCTACTAAAAACCATTTTGAAAAGCAAGATAAAAGAGCAAGACAGTTGTATGTTGCAAAATCAATGGACGAATTAAAATTTCAATCAAAGAAAATTGCAGAAAATCCTGAACATTTTGTAACTGGTGACAAGAAACAAAAAATAATGAATGATGTTAATAATTATATTGAGTTTGCTAAAAAATATAAAGAAGATTTTTCAGAAGTCGCTGAATCCGACTTAGGTTTTGATGCAGATTTTGATGAAGTTTTAGATTTGTTAAACAACTATAAAAAGTATTTAAATGACTTAGAGCAAAATACAAAAGATACTTTAACTAATTCTATTGATTTTGAATTAGAAGAAGGAACTATAGAAAAAGCAAAAGAAGAATATTCAAAACTTGAAAAGGTATATAAAAATATTGGAATGTCAGAAGAAGATTTAATTGAAGTTAGAAATAAAATAGAAAATAAAGAAATTGAAAATGAAAAGTTTGTCAATAATATGGATAGTAAAAATTTAGGGAAAATAAAAACTCAAAGAAATAAAAACAATTTAAATATTGATGAACTTGAAAAAGAAATAATTTCTATTGATGAAAAAATAGAAAATACTGAATCAAAAAAACAAATTGAAGAATTAGAAGAACAAAAATCTTTAAAAGTATCAGAAATGGAAAATCTGATTAATGACAATGCTATAATTACACAAGAAATAGAAAACAGAATAGAAAGTAATGAAACAGGTAATACTGAAGAACAAGAAAGTTATCAATCTCTATATGAAAAAACTAATGAAAATATTGAAAATAAAAATATTAGAATTGAACAAAACGAAATTGAACAAAACGAAATTGAACAAAATAAAATTGAACCGTTATCAGCCGAAGAATTAAAAAATAAAACAATACCATCTGATAGAGATTTTGAAAGTTTAGGCAGTAGAAAAATAAAATCTATGCAAAATGAATTTGAAGAATTAAAACCTTTCATACAAGAGCAAGCTAGAATTACTCAAGGTGAGTTTCAAGCTGGAGTTAAAGGCAAAAGATATCCTATATTAATGGAAGATAGTACTAATAAGGCTGAAATAATAGGTTATGATGGTAATCCTAGAATAGCGTCAAAAACTGTAGATAGAATATTAAACAAC
Source organism: Bacillota bacterium (assembly GCA_051744825.1). GTDB lineage: Bacteria > Bacillota > Halanaerobiia > Halanaerobiales > DATFIM01 > DATFIM01. The sequence goes on from JBNJDL010000002.1 coordinate 29,878, forward strand.
ACTAATGCAACTTACGCAAAAATAAATGATGCTTTTAATAATATAATTGAAGGCAATGATAGAGCTAATTTAGCAACTGCTAAAAGAATAGAAGTTATACTAAATGATATATTAACAGAAGGATATGAAACTTTTGAGGGTATTGAAATACCGCCTAACGAAGAATATATTCAAACTAAAAGAAGCTTAGGTTTGTCAGAAAATGATTTTGAAATTGGTGAAACAGAAGTAGAATCACAAAATGTTGACCAATCTCAAACTAAATTAGAATCAAGTGAGGTTACTAATGAAAATAATCAAACTGAAAATGTGCAAACTGATGGAAAACAATCGGAGTTTGAACAAGAAAGCGAAGTTAGTCAACCTGAAAGTGTTCAAATGGAAGAAGTTGAAAAAGCAGTCGAATCTAAATCTCAAGCTAAACCTAAGCGAGATGAACAAAAACGAGCAGACATAGGCAAAAGATTTTATCAAAAAATGAATACACCTGTAAATTTAGGCAATAAAATTTCTGAAATAAGAAATAGACTTATGGAAAAAGGGGTAAGCGAACAAGAAATTGATTTTATATTAGATAATTATTTTGAAGTTATGCAACAATTACAAGATGCAGGAATGGAAGTTAATTTTGATTTAGAAATAGTAGAATCTATAAGTGATTTAATAGACCAAGACATTTTAAAAGAACATGGTTTAGAAGAAGCAAACAATATTATGATTGACGGAGCTACATTAGTAGATTCTGATATTCATAAAAATTCAATAAAAACATCAATGGAAATTGTTAGTTTGCCTAAAAAACCTATAACTGAAACATTTATCCATGAGCTATCAGAGATGTATGCTGAAATTTGGCGACAAAATGCATCTGAAAGTTTTGAATCAATTTCTCAAGAATTGATTGATAATGATTTGGCTACTGAAGATAACGTTCAAGAGTTTATAGCAGATTTTTTAACTGATAATGCACTTGAAAAGAAAATGGATTTAAATGATGAAAATTCAGCTATCGATTCTGTAGTAGGCGAATATGTTGCTAAGTTTAAAAATTGGGCTAGTAATATAATAAAAAGATTATCTAATTTAAGAAACACAAAAGAGCGAGTACCTGACTTGTTAAATAAGCAAGCAGAAATGTTTTCTAATGGGAATTGGAAAGAAGCAATAGAAATGTACCAAAGTGCTGAAAAAACTTATGAGAATTCATATTCTGACGTATTACAGCAAGAAATGGTTAATGATTTGGTTAGTGGTTCTTTAAATCAAACTAAAATGGTTAACAAGTATGGTATAGGTGAAAATCAAGCACAAATATTACTAGAAAAAATGAATCAATTAGGAAATGAAGAAGAAATAGTTAGTATATTTGATAAAGAAAAACCTAATTTAAGTGATGTAAAAGAAAAAACTTTAGAACCTAATCAGATAACAAATGAACAAGCTAAAGTTTTAAAAAGAAGTTTAAAAAGAGCTGAAGAAAAAGGTTATTCATTTAATGGTATTGCTAAAAACAATAAAGGTACAGTTTATTATAGTAAAACTTTAAATGATAGTGCAAATAGTCTTGCTAATGGTAAAACTTTGGTAACAATGATTGGGAAATCAGGCAAAGTAGCTTCTGATGTTAGTAAAGAAGTATTTGACAGTTTGGAAAAATTAGATACAGTTATGGACGAAGATGCTAACACTATATATGATTCTTCTGATTTTGAAGATTCAAATAATAAATCGATTGAACAATCTGATGAAGCTGTATCTGATTATGAGATTGAAGAATATAAAGGAAAACCAGTACCAAAGGCTATAGAAAATATAAATTATAAATTCAAGAAAGCCGAAGATTATACTAAAAGTGAATATCAAGAAATGTTTAATGTACCTGATAAAAAAATTGATAAAATGTTTGAAATTTTTCAGATTGTTGAACAGGAAATGTATTCTTTAACTGAAGATGTAAGAAGTCAAGAAAAATATCAAAAAGAATTATCTGATGGTACTAAAGAGAACATGAAAGATTATGAACTAGAAGAAAAATCGTCTGTAGATATTCCTTATGCTGACAACTTACTTGAAGAAAAAAATATTGAATTGAATGATGCTAAAAATGAAATAAGAGCAACTAGATTTAATGAAGTTGCAAAAGATATTATTGATACAATGGTGGAATATGAACAAAAAGAACCAATTGAGGTAGCAGATGAAGTAGTAGAAGAATCAAATAAAGTAGAAATCAACAGAAAAGAAAAATATAAACTAGACGGAAAAATAAAAAAACAATATAGTACTGAAAAAATTGATGGTAAGAGAGTTAGAAGTTATATAATTAATGCTACTACTCAAGAAGATATTGATAGAATAGCAGATTATTTTGGTAATGAGAAAAAATATGAAGTTTTAACAGAAGGTATGGATACAGAAGGCGATTATGAAAATAGTTTTGTAGAAGTATTCATTTATGATGATGAAAATACTGTAACTCAAGCTAGAGATTTATTCAATAGAGATTACAGAAAGTTAAAACAAAATGATTTTGAAGAAGTAGAAAATGCTAAAACTGAAAGTACTAATGATAAAAATGATAAACTAGAAACTTATGAAAATCATATTATCCCTGAACCTATTTTAGGTGCTGGAGTATTCGATAATAAAGATTATCATGAATATACAATTGATGAATATGCTGAAAAATTCAATATTCCTGAAGATAAAAAGGAAGAAGTATATAAAATCTATAAAAAAACTGAAAGAAAAATAAATAGCGATTTATATGAAAAAGTTTATAATAAAGATAAATATTATAAAAAATCAAATGGTAAAAGAGTATCACTCACAGATAAAGAATTAAGAGAAATGAAACCTATAGATGTAAAACATGCTACTAGTTTATTTAATGAACGAGAGATAGAAATTAATAATGTTAAGGAAAATGCTAGAAAGAACGAATGGAATAAAATTGCTAAAGAAGTTATAGATACTACTATAGATACTGAAAAAAATAGAGCAGAACTAGAAAAAGCTTTTGATTATGATATTAAAGATGCAGATTTATCAGATGAAGCTTTTAAAAAAAGATATGGTATAACTAAAAAAGAAGCTTTAGATGGTGAATATTACAATGGTGATGGTTCTTTAGAAGAAAAATATTTAACAGAAGGCGTTAATAGTCACATTAAAAATCCTTTAAAATTCAAAAAGAATATGGAAGCTGTATATAATAAAATGACAGCCAAAAAGAAACTTGCTGATAATCATTTAGTTGTAAAAGCTAAGATAAGTCATTTAGATGAATCTTTAATAGTGGGAACAATAAGGAAAAAAAGCGGTGTTATTTTAACAACAGAAGAAGAATTTGATAGAAGCACAGAAACTAATATTCAAAATAGAAGTATAAAAGACGCAGTAAACCATAATGTTATGAGAATGAAGTCTAACTTTAAAGACAAATATATGAAAGACTTGAAAGCGTTAGATTCTTCAATAGAATTTAATACTGGTGGTGGCTTAACGGAACACAATGTAGCAAATTTAAACTTTGAATATAATAATGACATGAGCGAAGGTACAATAACTTTAAATTTAGATGAAAAACTTAAAGAAAGCATTTCTGAAAAAGAACAACAAGAAATGATTGAAGAAGAAATATCTAAATTAGAGAAGCAATTAAATAAAGAAAATTTGGAATATGAATTACAGCCAAGTGAAGAAAGTTTTAAAAGAACTATCAAATTTGAAATAAAAGAAGATGTTAATAAATACAATGAAGAAATGAAGAAAAAAATTGATGATTTCTTTAGTGGGAAAATGACAGAAGATACTAGATTTTCAGTATCTGAAAGCTTTGAAAAAAGAAAATTTGATATTGATGAGCAAGGCAATTTATTATTTGTTCATGGAATATATAAAGATAAATTAAAAAAAGCTTTAGATTTAGGTGCTTTACCAATGCCTTCTTTGGCTATGATTGATGATAAAACTTCATATACTGGATTTGGTGAAATTTCACTTATAGGAAGTAAAGAGTTTTTCAATCCTAACAGAGCTTCAAATAATTTATTTGATTCTGATGTTTATTCACCAAGATTCCCAAGAACAAAAAGATTTTTATATCAAGAAAAAGCAAGAGAATGGTTAAATGATTTTATTTCTGAATATAAAAAGTTTGATGTTGAAGAAATTGAAGATTCAAGAGCAAGAAATTATTCAGACCCTGAAAGTTTAGCACATGCTTTATATCGTTCACCAGCTATAAAAATAAAATATGCTAGTGAAGTATTAGGCGAAGAATATGATTATTTAACTGACAAAAAAGTTATAGAAACAACTAAGTATATTTCTAAATTGTTTAATAAGAATTTGAAAGATGATTTTATTCAATTTTTAAAAAATGAAACTATAATTGATGAAAAATATATTGATTTAATAAAAGAAAAAGGAATTAGAAAAGCGACTAAAGAACTTTCTTCTGAAATTACTGCTGATGGAGCAATTAATTCTAAAAAGAAAATGTTTGAATACTTTAAAGAAAATGTTGATTCTGAAATAACCTTTGAAGATTTTAAAGAAGAAGTTGGTTTTTATAAATCTGAATCAAAAGATGCTTTCAGTTTGATTTTTAAAGATAATTTGTCTGAAATTAATGAAGAATTTTCAAATCATTATATTGATAAACAAATTTTTCCGTCAGGAGAATATTCTTTAACTAAAAAGTATAAAAAATGGTTATCGAATAAAATTAAATCGGCAGGATTGTTTAGCGAACCTTATTTCACTGAATGGAATCCTGACCAAATGGAAGAAATAAAATATAAAGTAACACCTGAAAACGCACTTAAACTTATGAAAAAGAAAAGTTTACAAGCTGGAGAAGGTAATTTAGTTAGTGGATTTAATGAGTTTAAAAGTGCTTTTGCAAAAAAATTAACATCTTTCAAAGAAGCTAGAAAAAGAGCTGAAACAAACTTAGCTGATTTTGAAGAAAAAAAGTATAAAGAATATACAGATTCATTAAATAGCAAAATATTAGAATTTGTTAAAGATTATGATTTATCTACTGGAGGTTCTTCATTTGTAGATGCAGATGCTTTTATAGATACAGTTATAGAGTATAAAGAAAGCACTTTGCACGAAATGCGTAAATATAGTGAAAAGTTAGATGCTAATTTTGAAGAAGCTAGTAAAAGATTTAATGAACTAATAACTTTGGCACAGACATTACCAGTTAATTATTTTGAATTAAAACCTAATAGAATTGTAGGCTTTGATGAATTTAATTATGCTGTAGTACCTAATAAATTAGATGCTAATTTAAAAGAAAAATTATCTGATTTAGGATATAATTTAATTCAATATGATGGTACTCCAAAAGGTTATAGAAAAGCATTAGCTGAAACAAAAGGTGACCCAAAAGTTAGATTTTCAGTAGAAAACATCGATGAGTCAGAAACGTTGACAGATGAGTCTTTAAAGGTAATAGAAGAAATTAAAGGTTCAGAAAAAGTTAACGACTATAAAAGAAGTGCTAAAAAAATAAAACAAAATGCAGATATAATCAGAAAAAACTTCGACCCAGTAGATAGTAGTGAAAGCTTTAGAATTGAAGAACTATTAAATAAAATAGATTACCATATTAATTTCACTTTAAATGAAACAAACAATTATATAGATTTTATGGAAGATGGATTTGATGCTTTAGAAAAACATTTTAAAGAATTAAAAGAATATGGTGTGAATTTAGTAGATGATGGTTGGGTAAGAGTAGGACACCCAGTAAACAAGGCATTAAGACGTGAATATGAAACATTGAAAAGATTAACTAAAAAGCAAAAGAATAATGAAGGATATTTTCAAGATAGAATTAATGAAATATATCAACTTTTTAGTAAACACGGGCTTGAAAACCTTGATGAAATTGGTAATTTTATAGAAAGTTTACCAATGACAAAAAGAACTATATTATATGACAATGTTAGATTCTCAACGAATAAAGTAAGTGAAAATAGTATTGGTTATAATAAAGAATTGCCTAAATCTTACAATAGAGTGGCTGATAATTTTGATAAAAATGAAGTTTTAAATGTACATTATAACAATTTAAAAAATACTAATTTGCTTTTAGAATTGAATAGAACTAAAGCAAGAGATGAATACGGCAATCCATTGTTATTGTTTCACGGAAGCACACATAAAATTAATTTTCCTTCACCTAATAAATCGACACCGCGTGGTTTTTTAGGCAAAAGTTTTTATACTAGCACAAAAGTTGATGATGTAATGACAAATTATTTATTAGATGGTTCTGATTTAAAACAAAGAAAAGGAAGATTAGAAGAAAAATTATATGAAATGCAAGATTATGAATTACTTGAAAAAGCAGATGCACATAACATTGATTATGACGAAATTTCACCTGATATACCAAACATAGTAGAAAAAATAGTAGATAAAGAATTGATTGGCGAAGGGGAATATGTTTATCCAGTTTATTTAGATATCAAAAATCCTTTCGTGATTGATGAAAACAGTAATGATAGAACTATAAAAATTAGATATGATGAATATACTATGGAAATGTATGAAATAATACAAGAAAAAGAAAAAAGAATTAAAAAATTAGGTAGAATGGTAGCTGGAATGAATCCTAGTGAGAGGAATGAGTCATTTTTAGAAAATGCTAAAAAAGAAATAATAGAATTAGAAGAAGAACTTGAAATGGATATTGAAGATTTTCAAGATGAAGCTATGTATTCGGAACTAGAAGGAAACCTTGTTGATATAGTTGAAGGTATTGCTTCATTCTTAAAATATGATTCTGATATAGAAGATTTCATTAATCAATCAGAAAATATAGAAGCAGAAATATATGAAGAATTAGATGCATATTTAAATGATTCAAATCCTTATTTAGAATTCACTCCATACGAAGTGTTTGAAGCAATAAAGAATGTATTAATAGATAAAGAGTTTATGTTTAATGATTTTCATTTAGATGATAATTTTTACAATCCAATAGGCGAAATTATAAGACGTGGATTAAAAAGTGCTGGTTTTGATGGTGTAATATTAAAGAATGCTGAAGATAGATTTAATGGTTATGGTTTATCAGTACCTTATGGAACAGACCATTATATGGCATTTAACTCTGACCAAATTTATTTCTTTGATGATTATGATTTAGAACAAAAAGAAAGAAATCCATATAAAAATGTTGATTGGGAAGATTATCAAATTGAAAATTCAGAAACTTGGGAAGAAAAAACTAAAAATAATAAAACAGTTAAACGTTATATGCAAGAACATGATGTTGTTGAAATGATATCTGTTGATTGGTTAGATAAATTTAAAGAATTCAGAAGAAATCAAAAAGGTCTTTCAACTGCTGAAAATGCTGAACAACTTGTAAAATCTATTTCTGAAGAAGGTATTAAAGAACCTATAATAATAGATTATAATGCTAAATCTCAAAAAGCACATATTGCAGAAGGTAACAATCGGTTGATGATAGCACAAAAGATTGGTGCTGAAAAAGTGCCAGTTAGAGTCATGAATTCAAAATATGAATCTAATGTAATCAATTACAAGGTGCAAAATCCTAAAATAGATTCAAATACTAATCAAGCAGATTTTAAATTAACTGATATAGTGCCAAAATGGGAATTGGAAAACAATATTGAGCAAAACTACAATCTAAGGTTCTCGATGGAAAATATAAAAGATTTTAGAACTGAATTAACTGGTTCATTTAAAGGTCAAAATAATTTTTCTAAAATAGCTGTAGTAGATGATATTAAAATGGGAGAAATAGAATATTCTACATTAGAGAATGATATAGATAATAAAATTTATATTAAAATGATTGAAGTACCAAAAGAGTTTAGAAGAAGGAAAATTGCACATCAAATGCTTTATGATTTGCAAGAAAACAATCCTGATAAAACAATTGACTTTGGTTATTTTACAAGCGATGGTTCTAAAATGATAAATGCTATCGCAGATAAGGTGGAGAGTAAATACTATGATGATTTTGAAAGATTAGAGGAAATTAATAAAAAATTAGAAAGGTTAGAAAATGCTGATTATGATTCTCTATCTGAAGAAGAAAAAGAGTCGTGGAATCCTTTAAATGATGAGCAAATTGATTTAGAAAATAAATTAAGAAACAAAAACAAGTATAATTACAAAATTAAACCTGTTGAAAATAATAATTTGGTTCAGCCAACATCAAAAAAATGGGATAAAGGAGCGACATACGAAGAAGTCAAAAAACAATTCCCTGATGTTAATGGTGAAGTGGAAGAAGGTAAAGAGGCTCATTCTACACAAATCAAGACAACTTTAGGAACTTATCAAAAAGTTATTGATGAATTTGTTGAAAAAAATAACAAAGTTTTAGATTTTAGTGCTGGTTTAGGTTATGGCACAAGATATGGTAAATTTAAAAACTTTGGTATTGAATTTGACATTTCTTCAAAACAAGTAACTTTAGATAATGTACAAAGTAAATATTCTAAAATAATAACATCACATGGCTATAAGAAGAAGAAAGATTCTTATGTTAAAGATATAAGTAATTTAGAAGAATCGGAATACATGTCTGATATTGATTCAATGATAAAAAAAATAAAAGGTTTATTCCCTGAAGATGCTGAAATGTTATTCGAAGCTAGCGAACCATTTGCAGAAGAATATTACAATCCAGAGTATACTGATTCAAAAGAAATAGCTTCAAATAAATATGATTTAGTTATTAATAATGCCGTATTAAATGTAGTGACTCAAGATGTAAGAGATGATATAGTTGCTGAAATAGGTAGAGTTTTAAAACCTGACGGCAAAGCAATAATAATGGCTCGTGGTAGAAGTGGCATTGTAAATTCTAAGACAGGCAAGAAAATTGAAGGTGGAAATAAATATGCTAGATATATGCCAAATAAAAAATCATATCAAAAAGGTTTTTCAAAAGGCGAATTATTTGAATATGTAAAAGATGTATTGAACCAAAAATCAGAAGGCGTTGATTTTGAAGTAGAAAAAATGCGTAAATCTAATTCAGGTACAGCATCAACTAAAAATGGCGTTATAATAACTAAGAAATCTAAGATGTTTGATGTTAGATTTTCAGCAGAAGAAAATAATATTCCTACAAGACCGCCAAGATTGCCTGATGACGCATTTTTTGAAATGGAAGAAGATTTATATGATGCTAAGATGAAACAATGGGAAAAGTACCAAAATGACTTCAGAAAGCATACTAAAAAAATACTTGACCAAGATAATGTGTTTAGTATAAGAAAAGGTGATGATTTTGCGATTATACACCCAAGTACCAAAGGTAGTAATTATCAAATTAGTTATTTTGATAAAGACGGCGTTTGGGGCGATACACAACATGAAACATTTGAACAAGTTATAAATGATTTATTTGAGCATAACTTTGATGATATAGAAAATTTAGAAAGAATGTCAGATGTTAGATTTTCAACTAATCAAGAAAAAGTAGGAAAAAAAGTAGGGTATACATCTTATGTTCATAAATCAGCAATAGATGCATTGAATAATAATTTAAAAAAATTACATGATAATGCAGTACAACATATACCAAAAGAATTTGGTGATTATGAAATAGTTAAAATTAATAAAAAGACAGGTTTTGTTAGTTTTATAAAATCACCTAATTGGGATACGGCACATGAACCTACAGTAGGGGATTCTATTAAAATTAAAAATGATGGCGAATATAGTATAAGACATGCATCTAAAAAGAATCCTAAAATTTATCATCATAAACATTTATTTGTTAAAGAAAATTATGAAGGTTTTGATATTCAAGAGTCACGATTAAGAAGTCAAATTTGGAATAATTTAGATGGTATAAATAAACGAAAAATAGGTTCGAAAAAATATTGGGAAGAAACTGTATTACCTAAGATTAATAAGGAAATACAAAATCTTAAAGAAAATGATGAATATAATAAAAGAACAGATTTAACAGAAAATGTTGAAAAATGGTTTGAAAATCATGTGAGATTTTCTACTGAAAATGTTGAAAAATCAAAACTTGATGAAAGAATAAGAGAATTAAAAGTTAAAATTGAGCAACTGGAAAAAGATGTAGAGAAAGACCCTAATTTAAGATATGAGTTAAGAAATGCAAGAATTGAATATTTTGGTTTAGGCGTTGAAAAAATAAGTAGAAATACTGAATATGCTTTTGAAAAAGTAGTGAATTCGTGGTTTCAATCAAAAGATTTAAAACAATTTAGAAGTATGGTTAAAATCAAAAAACTTCAAAATAGAATCAAAAGTATAACTGGAGAAAAAAGTAAGTTAGGCAATATAATTTATGGTAAAGAAGCTAAAAAACTAGATAGTGCAATACAAATTTATATTGATTTGTTAGGCAATACTGATGAAATGATTGAAAAATATTATGATAAATTAACTGATGAGCAAAAAGAAATTGTTGATTTAAGTCAAGATTTACCTGACGAAGCAAAGCAAATAGCTGATGAAGTACTAGCAATGTCAGAGGAAATAGGACAACGTGGTTTAAGTGCAGGAGTGCTTAAAAATCTTAGAGAAAATCATTTATCTAGATTTTGGTTAGATGATAAAGAAAGAGATAAAAGTAATGTATCTCATGCTAAATTCAGTACAAAAACTAGTCTTGCTAAAATGAGAACTTTAGAATCTATATTAGAAGGCTGGGCTAATAATAAAGAATTAGCTATGAAAGGTGCAACAACTGCGTTAGATGCACAACTTGATTCTTTAGTTAAAGCTATAGAAGATGATAGATTAATAAATACAATGTTAAACACTAAAGGTTTTGAAGATGAAAAATTGCTTATAAATTATAAAGCTGATGGGTATGTTCCAATAAATCACCCAATGTTTAAAAAATGGTTTCCAGTTAATGGTAATTATGAGAAAAAAGATTTTAAAATTGATGATGCTAGAGAAGGTCAATTAGTAGAAGTAGATGGGAGAAAAGGCAGATTAGGTAAATTTGATAAGAAGCAAATAAAAGGACAATTTAATATTGATGGTGAAGAATCTAAGAAAATAATACCTATTATATTTGAAGAAAAAGGCGGAACAATTGTTGAAAAACATAATGTAAGCGATATAGAAAAAATATCAGCTTCAGGTAAAGATTTCTTCATAGATGATAGCGACACAATTTGGGCTAACAAAACTTTATATATGCCTGAAAAACAAGCCAAAAGAATGAACAAAATTTTAGGAAAATCTACATTATACGATGTTGAATTCTTAGGCACAAAACCTTTTGATTGGTTTACAACAGTTAATGGCATGTTAAAGTCTTGGATACTTCAAACTTCATTTTTTCATCATTTAGCATTCATGAGAAGTTATTATTTAGGTACTAACAATAAAAAAACATCTGAATTGAACTTCTATAAAGCATATAAAAACGGAATGGATAAAATTGAGAATTTAAATGAAGATATTGAATTGTTAGTTAAAAATGGAATGACTTTAGGTAGATTACAAGATTGGGAAGAAAGAGTATTTAATCAAGAACAAGGTCGCATAGGCAAGTTATTAGATAAAACTAAAGCGACTAAAGTAATTAAGAATAAAATGTTGGAATATAGAGAAAGACAAGCTAATTTCTTATTTAAACAGTTTGGTGCTGGTCTTAAAGCACAAGCTGGTTTAATAGAATTAAGACATATGCGAAATAAATACAAAAAAGAGTTAGCTAATGGAACGGTCACTGAAGATAAAATTGCTGAAACAGTAGGTAATTTATTAAACAATGACTTTGGTGGATTGCATTTGCAAAGATTAGAGCGTAATCAAACATTTCAACATGTAATGAGATTATTCTTATTAGCTCCCGATTGGACTGAATCTAATGTAAGAACAATGGTAGAAATGTTTAGTAAAGATAAAATGAAAGCGGATATTTCAAGAAGATTTTGGCGTAATGCATTTGCAAAAGGCGTTGGATTTACAGGGCTTATGAATTTGATGATGGCTCAAATAGGTAAGGAAGACGATGAAGAAACTTTAGAAAAGTTTTTCAAAATGTATAGAAATGCTTGGGAAGCAAGCAATTTGCGTTGGACTGCTGTAAATATAACACCTTTATATGAACTTGTAGCTAATAATCCTACTAACGAACAATATTTCTTTAGCTTAATAGGTCACTTTAAAGATGTGCTTAAATTTACTGCACACCCAGTAAGAAGTTTGAATCATAAAGGTAGTACAATATTTAGAATTGGGCAAGAAATATTGACAGGTGAAGATTGGCGTGGTTGGGGATTCTCGACTACAGGTGATTATTTAGGTCTTAGCAAAAATTCAGATTTAGGTAAAGCGTTAGGTGCAACAACTTATGATGGTAAGCATAAAGGTGAAACTACACATTATGGTGGTGGTGGCTCAATAGGTTATGAAAATTTATTACCATTTATTGTTCACCAAATTATAAGTAACCAACCTATACAACTTCAAAATTTAATTGAATATCAATCAGGTCAATTAACTGGTATAGAAGCAGTTGCTAATAGTGCTGGTCTAGATGTCAGAAGGACTTATGTACCGCCTGATAAAGCTAGATTTGATGAAAAATGGGATAAATTATATCAACAATATAAAACAAATAGAGATACCGATGTAAAACCTAAAGGATACTCTGAAGCTTTTTATGATAGAATTTCTAGAATGAGAAGTCAAATTAGAGAAAACGACAAAATGATAGAGCAATATACTGAACCTAAAGAAATTGATGCATTGAAACAAAAGATAAGAGCTATAGAAAATTCCAACAGAAGTGATGAATATAAAGATAAAATGATTGAATTTAATGAGAGAAAAATAGAAAGAATTGAAAAGAACCATGAGGAAAAAGAAGAAATCTATAAAAAAAGAATAGAAAAACTTCAAGAAAAAAATCAAAAACTATATGAAAAAGCTAATGAACTGTTGGAAAATAAAGGTTATTAATGTTTTTTTAGCACCGTTAATTCGGTGCTTTTTTTATTACTAACATTCACAAAAAAAGAATTCATAAAAAGTGTTGACATTCTCAAAAAGGTAATGTATAATTGTTTTAGATTGGAGTTGAAAGGAGGTGAAAAATGGCAAATAATTTAAAAAGTAATGTTCATGATGAATTTAGCAAAGTTGGTAAGTTTGTAGAAAATGTAAGAATAAAAAAAGGTTTAACAATTAATGAATTTTGTAAAAAGTTAGGTCTTGCTACAACAAGTTATTATGAAAAAAGAAAGGGTAGACAAAAATTTACAGATGAACAAAAGAAACAAATTAAAAAAATTGGAAAATTAAGTTATAAAGAATTTTATGAAGGATTCTTTAAATAAGGAGGATAAAATGGGCGAAAAAACTGAAAGTAATAAAAGCATATATGAAAAAATTTCTAATGCAAGACAAGAAATTAATGAAGCTGATATTCCTAAAAGCGGGTATTCTAAGTTTGGTAATTATGAATATCATGAATTAGCTGATTTTTTACCATTCATAACAAAAGCTTGTAATAATAATAGAATAACACCAATATTTAATCTTAACAGAGATGAAAAAGGAAAAGAAAATGCGGAACTAACAATTCATGATTGGGATAGCACAAAAATAATAAAATATAATTCACCAGTAGATAGTTTTTCTAATAAAAAGATGAAACCTATACAAGAGTTAGGAGCTAAGCACACTTTTATGAGAAGATATTTGTATATGGACGCATTTGATATTAGCGAAAAGTCGATTCCTGAATTATTGCAAGGTTCTGAAAGTAAAAAAACTAAAGTTGATAAAAAAATAGATAAAAAAGTACAGGAAAAAAAGAAGCAAAAAAAGAAAAATAATGATTATAAAAAAGTATCACCTGTACAATTAAAAGCTATTGCAAAATCTCGAAATATGTCAGTTGAAGATATTATTAAAATGTATAATGAAAAATTTGATAAAAAAGTAAATTCATTAAAAGATATATCAGATAAAGAAAGAGCTAAGTTATTCATAAAAATTAAAAATAAATAAAAGGGTAGAAAGGGGATACAATGAAAATACTTAATGTAGATATTAAAAATTTTAAAAAGTATGAAGAAAAGTTTTTTGAAATGGACGGCGACTTCGAAATAGTAGGTATAAATGGAACAGGTAAAACTAGTTTAGGGGAAGCGATTAACTGGTGCATGACTGGATATTCTCTAACTGGTAATTCTAGATATGCTACTAGTTTTAAAAACAACAATGCTAAAAAAAGAGATGAAATGGCTGTAGAAATGGCAATAATGCATGAAGGCGAAGAATATATAGTAAGACGTGAAACATCACCTATAACTGCTTATGTGAACGGATATGAAACTCATTCTATTACAAGTGAAATACTTCATATTAGCGAAGAAGCATTTTTATTATTATTCAATCCTAGATACTTTTGTAGTTTGAGTCCAAAGCAAGCTAAAAAAGTATTAAAAAAAGAACTACCTAGAGTTGACGTTAAAAAAGTATATGATGATAATTATACTAAAGAAGAAAAAGAAATTTTAGACGGTCATACTAGAATCAATCAAAAAATAAAAAATGCTAGAACAGATAAAAAAGAATTAGAAAAAAATATAGATTTTGTTGAAGGAAAATTATCAAATTTCGAAGTTGAAGAATTACCTGATTTAAAATCTTTTCGTGATGAAGATACCATAAAAGGTTATGAATTAATGCTAGATGAAATTGAATTTGTGAATGATGTTGATACTTATAAAAAAGAAATACATGATGTCAAAAAAGAAATTGAAAAGATTGACAATAGAAATTATGAACAAGTATCAGGTAAGAAAGAAGCTGAACTTTTAAAAAAATATCAAAATAAAAAAATTAGAGCATCTGAATTAAAAACAGATATAAGAGTTAATGAAAGTGAGTTAAGAAACCAAAAAGAAATTGTAGATAAAATAAATAAAAATCTTACTAACAAGAATACAGAATGTCCTGAATGTGGGCATGAATTTAATAGGTTAGAAAATGAACAAAAAAATGATTTAGAACATCACAAAAATAAAATTTCAGAAATTAAAAAATGTAAAGAAAGATTAGAAAAAAAATTAGAAAAAATTAAAAAGCAAATGAAAAAGGCTGAAGAAGCATATGATAAAGAAAGACAAAATAATAATCAATTAAGAGAAAGCATTAATGAAATAGTTGCAGAAGATAAACAAGATAGAAAAGAATTAAACAGAAAATTAACACAATTAGTTTATAAAGAAAAAGAAGAAATCAAAGAAATAAACAAAGAAAATGAAGAAAAAAGAAAAGAAATCCAAAATGAACTAGAAAAACTTAAAGAAGAAAGAAGAAATGTTAAACATCATAATACTGAAGTAGAAAGAAGAAGAAAGAAAAATAAAAAAATTAAAAAAGAAATTGAAACTTGTGAGAAAGATATAGAAAACTCTAAGATGCAAATTAAAAATATTAAAAATAAAATTAAACTACTTAAAGATTTTAACGGTAAAATAGTACAAAAACAGACTAAAGAATTAAATAAACAGCTTGATAATGTAGAAGTTAAGTTAACTAAAGTAGACCGTTCTACAGGTGAAATTAAGAATTGCTTTGAAATTAAATATTATAATGGTGATAATTGGATTCCTTATGAATTAGCATCATTTGGAGAAAGTCAAAAGATAGGTATTGAAATAGGTAATATGATTGCAAGACAAAAAAATATCAATTTACCTTTATTTATTGATGATGCTCAAAGTTTAACAATTGATTTTGAAACTGATAGACAAGTTATTGAAGCTAATACAATAGAAATACCATTTTAAAGGTGATTTTATGGATAATTATGATAAATTAGTAAAAAAATTAGATAGTGTTATAGAAAGAATTGAAAATATTGAAGATTATTTAAAAGTCAATCAACATACTGAACTGTTTGAAGAATTAGAAACTGCTAAATTTTTAGCTGAAGAATTAATATATGAATTAGAAGGTTATAGAAATGGCTAAATTAGGAATTTGCCAATACTGTGGTGTCGGTGGTACTGTAGAAAATCATCATATATTTGGTGGAAAAAATAGAAATATTTCAGATAAATACGATTGCATGCAAATATTTTTATGCTATAAGTGTCACCGTCAACAACCTACAGGAGTGCATGGCGGTAATAAAAAATTAGATTTGTTTTTAAAAAGAAAATCACAAAAAGAATTTGAAAAAAAGTATTCACATGAAAAATTCATGGAAGAAATAGGTAGAAATTATATATAAGGAGTGGATATGGGGGAATTATCAATCGTAGAAAAAAATATATTAATAAAGCTTCAAAATGGACGTGTCACAAGAGAAGAATTGAAAGGTGTTACAGGACTAACAGATAGAGAAAGCAGAATTTTAATTAATTCAATGCGTAAAAAGGGCGTTCCTATAATATCATCAAGCAGACAAAAAGGATATTGGTTAGCAAAAGATAAAACAGAATGTAAATCTTTTGGAAAAGAAATTTTGCATAGAGTTAAAGAAGAACAAGCTATAGCACATGGAGTGCTAAGCAAAAAAGCAAAAAAATTTTATGTAGGTGGTTAAATGAAACTTAAAGGTGAAATAAATAATGTCAATTTACGAAAAGGTGGTGTGAAGGTAACAATATTTTTAGAAACAGAAAAAAGGGGAAAAACATTAGAACATTTTGGAAACTTTGTAGATAAACCTATTAATTTTGAAATATTAGTTGATAAAGAAAAAATATTAGATGAGCAGAAAAAGTTATCTTCAGAGCAAAGAAAAAAAGCTTATGCTCTGATTAAAGACTTTGGCAAGGAGTATGGCGAATCACCTGATTTAATGAAACAACATTTAAAAACATGGTTTGTAGGACAAAGTAAATATGAAATGTTTAGTTTATCAGATTGTAGCAAAGAATTAGCAAATGATTTTATAGAGTATATAATCAAAAAAGGTGCTGAACAAGGTTATGAATTTGCAGTAAAAGAAACTAGTACAATGATTGAAACTACAATGAAACTTAATATTGAAAATGAAACTTGTAGTAGTTGTGGGGAAGATGGAATAGTTAGACAAAATAAACAAGGTAAAAAAATATGTTTATGTGATAATTGTTTAGACCAAATGTCTGAACAAGGAGTGAAAAAGTTTATGAAAGGTAAACATTTAAAATTAGTAGAATAAAGGGGATATTATGGATTTAAAAACAAGTTTAGAAAAAAATGTAAAAAGATTTAAAAAAACTATAGCAAAAGGTAGAACAGCTGATGATAAAAGATTCAAATTAGCTCAAATGATATTTGGAACATATGGTGAATTTTACGAAGTATTAGAAGAAACAGATAAAATTTCAGAATTAATAAACAAAAACAATGGATTTGATGGTTTGGACGAAAAAGTTGCTAAAAAATTTGCAAAAGAAACAATATTAGAAGTAGGCGATATGTTATGGTACATTATAAATGCTTGTGAATACTTAGGTTTAAAATCGAAATTAGCAGTAATTGAAACTTCTTTAGATTATTACCAAGAAAAAGATGTATCTCCAAAAAAAATGTATAAAATTAACTACAATATATTTGATTCAACTAAAAAGTATTTATTTCAATTTCACGATTTAGATAAATACGAAAAACAATTTAATAGTTATATAAGCCAAATGATAAAATTTGCAGATATAATTATTAAAGATGTAAATAATTTTTTAGAACTGGCAGGAGTAGAAAAAGAATATACATTAGCTGAAACAATCGACATGGTTGGTGATAAGTTGGAAAAAAGATATGAAGGTGGTAAATTTGATGAACAAAAGAGTATGCAAAGGTAAATTGTATGATGAAATAGACGATAAAAAAGAACTTATAACTACAGCTATTGATTATGAAAAGGATAGGAATGATACACACTATCCATATTTAAACACTTTAAAGAAAAAATTAAGTAGAATATAGGGAGTGATGGATAATGAGTAAAATTGTAAAAGGTGAAATTGAAAAGGAGATTATAAATTATGGATATGAATAGGAAATTTTGTATGCCAAATAAAAATACATTTTCAATGAAACCATTAAATAAATTGTTTTGGAAATATAAAAAAAATGAAAATTCATCTAAAGTTATTGATCCATTTGCTAGAAAATGTAAATTAGCTGATATTACTAATGATTTAGACCCGGCTATGAATACAGATTATAATTTGGAAGCTTATGATTTTTTAAAAAAATTTAAGTCGGAAAGTGTTGATATGATTTTATTTGATCCGCCATTTACACCTAGACAAGTTTCAGAATCATATAAAAAACTTGGACGGACTGTTAATTCAGAAGATACACAATACACCTATTGGCGAAAATTAAAAGACGAAATAACAAGAATTTTAACAACAGGAGGAATAGTTATTAATTGTGGATATAATAGTAATGGTATTGGTTTAAAGAATGGATTTAAAAAAGAAGAAATATTGTTATTGGCTCATGGTGTGAATCATAACGACACAATTATAACGGTTGAAAGAAAAATACAACCAAATTTATTTTAGATTAAGGAGATGATAAATAATGAATAATGTATCACTTATTGGAAGATTGACACGTGAGCCGGAGTTGAAATATATTCCAGGAAGCGGAACAGCAGTATGTAATTTCACTTTAGCAGTAGATAGGGGCTTATCTAAAAGTAAAAAAGAAGAACTTGAACAACAAGGAAAACCTACTGCAGATTTTATAAGAATTAAAGTTTGGGGTAAGCAAGCTGAAAACTGTGCTAATTATTGCTTTAAAGGTCAACAAGTAGCAGTTAGCGGTTCAATTAGGACTTCTACTTCAAAAAATGATGACGGTAGTACTAATTATTACACAGATGTTAATGCTTATCGTGTGGAGTTTTTAGACTATAAGAATGAAGATTCTAATGATAAAGATGATAATAATGTTAGTGCTGATGATTTTAAGAGTGTGGAAGAAGATGACGACATACCATTTTGATAACTAATATATATAGCAGGTGTAAAAACCTGCTTTTTTTATAAATTTATGGTTTACACATATTACAATTGATGTTATAATATAAAATATAGAAAGGTGGTGATTTAATGTTGAAGGTTTCAGAAATAGCAGAAAAGTTAAACGTTTCAAGACAATCTGTTTATAAATACATCAACGAAGGAAAATTAAAATCTATTAAATTTGAAGGAAATATAAGAGTTAAAGAAAAAGATTTAGAAAAATTCCTTAAACAAAAATAGAAAAGGGGGTTAATGTGAAAGTTGAAGAATTAATAGAACATTTAGAAAAATTCGATGGTAACACAGAGGTTCAAATGTTGAACTTTGATAACGATGAAATTTGTGATTTAAATTATGAAATAGTAGAGTTTCATTTATTGATAGATGAAAATTTATTGATTTTAGGTTAGTGATAAAATATGAAGGGGTGGATATCATTACACAGGAAGATAAAAAAACATTGGATATGGAAAAGAGAAGATTATTTAAAAGCTTGGATTTATATATTATTAGAAGTTAATCATGAACCTAAAAAAACAGTAATAGGTTCTGAATTGATTAAAGTAAATCGTGGTGAAAAAGTAACTTCTTTAGTTAAGTTGTCAAATGAGTTAGGTTGGTCGCGTGGGAAGTTAAATACATTTCTAAATCTTTTGAAAGAAGATGAAATGATAACAGTAAATAGTACAACGAAATACACAACTATAAAAGTCTTGAATTACAACGATTATCAAGGTTTTAAAAAAACAAAAAAACAGGGGAATGAACAGCAAAATGACACAAAAAAAACATCAAAAAGTCAGCAAAAAAACATCAAAAAGTCAGCAAAAAAACATCAAAAAGACACAAACAATAATGGTAATAATTCTAATAATGGTAATAATGTTAATAATGGTAATAAAAAAACTCAAGGTGAGATTATCGAATTCAAGAAGAAAAAAATCCCATATGAAAAAGTTGTAGATATGTATAATAATATTTTAGGTGATTTAATTCCTTCTGTTAGAAAATTAAGCAAAAAGAGAAAAAACAAAATTAAAGTTAGGTGGAATAATGAGTTAGACTCTTTAGAAAAATGGGAAGAATTATTTAATGCAGTAGAAGAACAAGATTTTCTATTAGGTGCAGGTAATGGTAGAAATTGGACTGCTACATTTGATTGGTTAATAGCTAATGATAATAATTACGTAAAAGTTTTAGAAAGACAATACATCAGCAATAATTCGAAAAAGTCTAAATCGCAAGAAAAAAGAAGAATGGAAAGGTTATATGGTGATTTCTTAAATGAATAAAAAAGAATTTATGATAATAACAGAAATCATAATGAGTTTTTTCCCTAAATTTGAGAAAAAAATCAATAATGAAACTAGATTAAAAATTTGGTATGAAATGTTTGAAGATTTGAATTTTAAAAATGCTCAACTAGCATTAAAAAAAGTTTTAGTAGAATCTAAATATATGCCTACAGTATCAGAAATAAGACAAGCAGTAGCTGATATTGAAAATCCCGACAACAAAATAACTGGTTCGGAAGCTTGGGGGCAAGTAAAAAAAGCTATATCAAAATATGGTAGATATAGAGAAAAAGAAGCTTTGGAGTCTATGGACGAAAGAGTTAGGAGCTTAACTAAAAGATTCGGCTGGGA
>JBNJDL010000003.1:0-33405 GCA_051744825.1 Bacillota bacterium
AAATATAAAGCTTTTAAAGAAGAAATAAAGCTTTTTAAAGATTTAAAAGAAGTAGAATTTCTTTATAAAGCAAAGAAATGTAATAGTTGTAGAAATATAGGATATAAAGGAAGAATCGCAGTACATGAAATTTTAATTATTAATGACAAAATAAAAAATATGATAGATAGGGGGGTAAGTGAAATAGAGTTAAGAAATTATCTAAAAGCTAGAGGAGAAAAAAGCTTAGAAGAAGATGCATTATTAAAGGTGAAAAATGGTGTAAGTTCTTTAAATGAGATTATTCGAGTATTGGAGTTTGATTAAAGGGGAGATGGAATAAATGCCTCCATTATTTAAATATACTGCAAAAAATAAAAGTGGAAAAGTTATTTCAGGAAAAAGTGAAGGTGAAACACCGATTAATGTTGCCAGAAAAGTTAAAAAAGAAGGATATTATATTATAAATATTGAGAAAGTGGAAAAGAAAAAAGAAGAAAATAAATTAAATATAAATCTATTCAGGAAAAAGGTCAATCAGAAAGATTTGCTTACTTTTACCAAGCAATTTTATACAATGTTAGCTTCAGGCCTATCAATTCTTGATTCTCTTATTATAATTGAAGAGCAGAGTACTAAAAATAATGAATTACAAAAAGTAATAAGAGAAATAAAAGAGGATATAGAAAAAGGAAGTTCATTATTTAATTCTATAAGCAAAAAAAATGATGTCTTTCCCTATTTTTATCAGCAAATGATTAGAATCGGTGAAAAAGCAGGGGTTTTAGCTCAAATTTTAAAAGATTTAACTTTATATTATAGCTGGAAATTAGAATTTAGAAAAAAAGTTATTAGTTCCTTATATTATCCTTTATTATTACTTTTAGCTTCAGTAATTGCTATTTTTATATTACTAAAATTTGTTATTCCATCCTTTGTAGAAATTTTTTCCAGTTTTGAAGCTACTTTACCTCTACCAACTCGTTTTATTTTACATTTAAGTCAAAATAGTATTAAATATTTTTCATTAATTATTTTTATTTTAACAATAACTATTTTATTAATTAAATACATTTACAATTCAGAGAAAGGAGGTAATAAAATTGCATATTTTATATTAAAAATTCCTTATCTAGGTAGATTAAGAAAAGATTTGATTTTTTGGAGATTTTCGAATAATTTAGCATTACTGACAAAAAACGGTCTTTCTCTTTTAGATGCTTTAAGTATAATTGAAGAAATTACTAAGGACAAAGTTATGAAAAAAATAATATATAACTTAGAAATCGATATTAGAGAAGGAAAAAATTTATCATATGCATTAAAGGAAAAAAATTTTTTTCCTAAAATTATGTTTGAATTTATAAAAACAGGTGAAAAGACCGGGCAGTTAGCGAATATGCTTTTTGAAATTGCTAAATATTTCAAAAATGATTTAGAAGATAAAATGAAATCTTTAGTTGTTTTATTAGAGCCGACTTTAATTCTTTTTTTAGCAGCAATTATAGCCTTTATTGCAATTGCTGTTATTCTCCCTCTTTTTAACATGTATTCTTTATTTTGAAAATTTATTTAGGAGGATGAAAATGAGAAAAATACAAAAAGATGAAGGTTTTACTTTGATTGAATTACTAATAGTGGTTGCTATTATTGGAATTCTTGCTGGTATTTCTGTCCCTCAAGTTTCTAATGTGAGATCAAAGGCAAATTTAAGTGTTTTAAAATCTGATTTACGAAGTATACAAACTGCCTTAGAAATTTATGCCTTAGATAATGAAGGTTATCCTGCTAAAAGTGATTTTACTAATATTGACTTTGATAATACAGATGACTATGAGTATGATGTAAATGAAGATGGAGATCAATATTTAGTTTATAATGAAGAAAAAGTAAATGGTAATTATTATTTTATAGAGAGTTCTAAAACAACTATAGGTAGCGATACAACGACTCCAAGTTTATAAAATAATTAAGATAAGTTAATTAGGGAGAAGATAGAATGAAAAAATTAGTTATTATAATTAAGTATTCAAATAGTGCTTTTACCCTAATAGAAATAATTGCTGTAATTTTAATGATTTCTGTTTTCTCCTTTATTTTAATTCCTAAGTTTAATATAGCATTTGATTATTCATTAAAAGCAAGTATTGAAAAAATAGCAATAGATTTAAGATGGGCCAGAACTAAAGCAATAATAGATAATAAAAAATATTATTTTAGAATATATAAAGATGATGATATATACAAAATTGATTCAGATGATAAAAGTGATTATATTATTTTTAGTAAAGAAGAAAACGGAGAAATAAATATTTTAAAAGAAGGAAATTATCCTTCAAAATATACTTTATATAAAAATAAATCTGTTGATTTGGTAGAAGATGATTATTTTGAACGAATAAATTTTACACCTTATGGCACATCAAGACTAGGAACTATTGTTTTAAAATCAAATACTGGAAAATTGTTCAAAGTAATAGTGAACTCTCAAGGGAGGGTTATAATTGAAAAATAATAAAGGCTTTACTCTTATAGAAGTCTTAATTACATTAGTAATTATTGCTTCATTGATTTTAGGAGTAAATAAAGTTCTTTATACAATAGATAAAGCTAATATAATTGCAGAAGAAGTTTTTCAAATTATTAATTATTCTCAAAATATTATGGAGTATTTAAAAAGCGAACAAGTTGAATTATTTGAGGGGGAATATCAACTTAGTAATCTTATTGATTCAAACAGCTTAGAATTATTTAAAGAAAGTATTAGTGAAAATGTTATAACTTCTTCTAATATAAAAATTGAAAAAATAAATAATTTTTCTAATCTTCATAAAAATTTATATTTAGTTAAATTATCAGTTTATTGGCAGGGTTTAAGAGGAGAAAAAGTTTATGAACTTAATAATTATATATCTAAGTAAAATCAGATTTTTGAAAGATAAAAAAGCATTTACCTTACTAGAAGTTACTTTGGCTATTACGATTTTATCTTTAATATTAACTCTTAGTTTTAGTTTTTTTAAATTTTTTACAACTTTTTTTAAAAATGAAGAAAGTAAGTTATTTAGTAAATTGGATGAAAAAATTGTATTTGTTCATTTTAATAGAGAATTTATTTCTGCTAAAGATATTCAAATAAAAGATGATAATGAAATTTCTTTTATATCTTATTATATAAATAAAGAAAGTCAAATAAATTATTCTTTATACTACTCTGATTCCATAAAAGCATTGGGTAAAAAAGTTGTTTCTAATCGACAGGCAGTAATCAATAATATTAGTGATATTAAGTTTGAAGAAAAAGAAGATTTGATTTACATAAATTTTGTCTTAGTAGATGCTGATAATAACAAAAGAAAAATTACTAAAATTTTTAAACCTAGAATAAGGAGTGAATAAATTGTTATTTGCCTTTGAAGAGGGATTTTCATTTTATCTTTTATTAGTTTTTATAATTATAATAAGTTCTTTTATTATAACTCTTTTTACTGGTGCAATTGTAAATATAAAAATTTCTGAAAATATAGCAGCTGAGCAAAAAGCTTTTTATGCTGCGGATTCAGCAATAACCTATGCCCAATTATTATTAAAAGAAAATAATGGTATTCCAGTTAAAAAGAAAAATGGTGAAAACTATATCCCTGGAGAAATATACAGTAATATAACATTAAATCAGCAAAGTAGATTCCAATTTATTATGACTGAAGAAAAAAAAGAAAATCTTAAATATATAATTAAAGCTTTTGCTAGTCATGATGAAAATAAAGCTGAAATAACTGCTGAATTTGATAATGATTATAACTTGATTGATTATAAAATTTTAGACTAAACAGGAGGAGTAAAATGTTTTTTAAAAAAAGGAATTATATTTATGGCTTGGATTTAGGTAACTTTTCTATGAAAATAGTTTTAATATCTTATAAAAAAGGAAAGCTGGAATTAAAAAAAGCTGAATTTAAAAAGTTTGAAAATACAATATTTGAAGAAGGGATTATAGAAGATAAAAAAAGATTAAAAAATAAGCTTAATGAAATAATCCCTTCTTCTAATACAAAAATAGAGTTGACTTGTGCTTTAGATAATGATTTTGTTGTTATTCGAAATATTCATTTGCCATATATGGAAAATAAGGCAATAAAAGAAACTTTAAGATGGGAATTTTCTGATCACTTACCTTTCAAAAGTGAAGATGCAATTATTGATTATCATAAAAATAAATCAGGAGAAGAATTAGATATAACTGCTGTTTTAGCTCCAAAAAATAAAATAAATAGTTATAAAAGTTCTTTTGAAAATTACAATTTAAAATCTTTAAACATTCAGGCAGCTGCTCTTTTAAGTTTATTCAAATTTAATAATGTTACTTCTACCAATTTGATTTTAGATATTGGTTCTTTTAGTACGAAACTTATTGTGGGAAATAGTAAAAATATATATTTTATAAGAAATTTGAAAATTGCTGCTACTGAACTCTTAAAAAAAGAAAATTTTAGTGGGATTGTTGAAGAAGAACTATATTTAGAAGAATTAAAAAATGAAGTTAAAAGAGCTTTAAGGTTTTATAATAGAAATAATTCAAATGACAAAGTTAGAAAGATTTATTTAACTGGAGGAGGTGCTTATATAAATAATATTTTAGAAAAAATTAAAATAGATCAATCTATTGAAATTGAAATTTTGAAGCCTTTTGAAAAGTTAAATTATGATAGAGAAAAAATAATGAATTACTATAGTAAAATTGATTATTTAACAGAATATTCAATTGCCTTTGGTTTATGTTTAAGTGAGGTGTATGAAAATGAAATATAACTTATTACCATCATCTTATAATAAACAAAGTAATATAAAAGAAATTATCTTTTATATAATTTTAACTTCAGTTATTATATTTGCTATAATACCTATTTCTATTAAATTTAAAAATTATAGATTACTAAAAGAAGAATATAAAGAGATTTCCTTATTAATAAAAGAAGTAAATAAGTATGAAGAATTATTTAAAAATAATAAAGATATATATTTAAAATCAAGAGAAGTTGATTTTAATTGGGGGTTTTTAATAAGTGATGTAATTGAAAAATTTCCAAAAAAAATGAAATTAGAAAAAATATCTTTAATTAATAATTCTCTATTTTTAGAAATTGATAGCAAAAAAGAAGATAATATTTTTTTATTAGTAGATAAATTAAAGGAAAATAAAAAAATTAAGGAAATTCTCCTAAATTCCAAAGGGAGAGATAAAATTGAAATTAAATTTTAATAAAAAAATATTTATATTTGTTTTTCTTATAATTATACTTTTATTTTTATTAAAAACAGTTAATTCTAAAATTTATAGTTATGAAAATTTAATTGTTGATAAACGAAAAGAACTGTTGTTATTACAGGAATATAAAGGTAAATATTTAGATTTAAAAAATAAATATAAATATTTAAATATAACAGAAAGTGAAATTAGAGAAAAAGTTTACAATTTAATAACTTCCAAAAATTTAATTTTAAAAAATAGCAAATTTGAAAAAAAACTAAATAATTTTGAATATACAATAGAGCTAAGTGGAAATTTTCATAATATATATGAATTTCTTTATAATGTTTATTATCTTGATTCTTTTATTAAAGCTAATAATTTAGTAATGGAAATGGATAGAAATATAGAAGGAAATGTTTCTTTAACAGTAACTTTAGAATTTTTACTTTCAGGATACATTAAAAACAAAGAAGTAATTAAAAAAAACAAACTATTAAATAATAATTATCATAATCCATTTTTAAATGATATAGTTAACGAAAATCTTAAAATCAATTCAGAAGATAAAGTAATAAAGATGAATTTTCCATTAACTTTACTTGGGATAATTGGAAATGAAAAGAAGAAGTCAGCAATTATAATGATTGATAATGAAGTGAAAATAGTAAATAAAAATTTTAAAAATGAATCTCTTGAAATTGTAAATATAGGAAGTGATTATTTAAAAGTTTTATATGAAAAATTGGTATTCAAAATTAAATTAGGAGGTAATATAGGTGTTATGCAATAACAAAGTTTTAGTTATATTTTTTCTTTTTTTCTTATTAATTTTCAATATCCCAATCCAGGCTAATAGTAATATAATTGATTTGAATTTAAAAGGGGTAGATTTAAGAGATGCTTTGAGAACTATAGCTGAGTTAGCAAAAGTAAACTTAATTGCAGATAAATCAGTTTCTGGACAAATTACTATGAATTTAGAAGGTTTATCTTTTGAAGATTCTTTAAAATTAATAACTGAAAGTAATGGTTTAGACTGGAAGTTTAAAGATAATACTTTTTTTGTAGCAGATAAAAATAGAATAAATGAATTATTTGAAAAATATGAAGTAAATAAGGTTAAAATTAAACATAGAGATTGTCTTAAGTTAAAAGATATATTAGCTGAGATATATCCTGATATAAATTTTACAATTGATAAAAATCAAAATATATTGTTGTTTAGATCTAAAAGTGATATTAAAAAAGAAATTTTCAATATAATTTCTTTAATAGATAGAAAAATAGAAGAAAATACAGAGAAAAAGTCATTTTCTATTATAGAAGTAGATATTGATTATTTAAATGATATAAAAGAATCTATTAAGCTATTATTTTCAAATGTTAAAGTTATTCCATTAAAAGCTTCTAGAGAAATATTAATTTATGGTAAAGATACTGAAGTTAAAAGTGTAGAATCATTAATTAAAAATAATTTTTCTGAAAAGAGAGAAGATGAAATTTGCGAAAAAAGAATAATAATAACTAAAAAAACCTTTGAAGAAATTTTAGATTTTATAAAAAATAAAAATTATAAAATATCTATTATTTATGAGGAGAATACTAATGAACTTTATTTAAAAGGTGAAAAGGATATAGTTGATATAATCATTTCTATAGCTAAAAAATTAAATACATTTAATATAAAAGAAAAAGTAGTAAAAAAACAGAAAGTAAATTATATAAATGAAAATATAATTACTAATTTGACTAATTCAATTTATTCAAATTTAGATATTTATTTTGATTATAGACAATCTATTCTTGTGGTAAAAGGTGAAAAAAGTGAAGTGAATAATTATCTTAACTTTTTAGAAAACATTGATAATCCAAGACCTCAGGTTATGATTGAAGCCCAAATATTAGAGTTATCTACTCGTTCTTTAAAAGAAATAGGAGTAGAAGCAGGGGAATTGAGTAAAATAACTATACTTAGTGAGGATAATTCATCGTTGGATTTTTCCTGGCCTGATTTAATTAAATATATAAAAGATAGAGCTGAAACAAAAGTTTTAGCTTCTCCTTCTCTTTTAACTATTGCAGGTGAAAAAGCAGAGATGTTAATTGGAGATAAGATTCCGATGAAATTAACTACAGATGAAAGTGAAGAAATCAAATATATTGAAGCTGGTATAAATCTTAGTTTTTTACCTATACTTACTGAAAAAAAAGAAATTATTTTAGAATTAAACCCTAAAGTAAGTAGTATTGGTGAAACTTTAGTTAATGGATTGCCTGCTATCAATACAAGAGAAATAAATACTAAAGTAAGATTAAATGATAGAGAAGTATTTGTAATAGCAGGTTTAATTAAAGAAGATTTAATTAAATCAAAATCTAAAATACCATATTTAGCTGATATACCTGTCTTAGGGAAGATATTTAGTTCTTATAATGAAAATAAGAGAGAAAATGAAATAGTTATTTTAATAAAACCATATATTATAGATTATAGGGATAAAAGCAATAATTATGAGGTAGAAGAAGGAAAACAGCGTGTAAACATAGAAGAATATAATGTATGGAAGAACAAAATGAAAAGATTGAAGTAAAAAATTAAGTAATTATTTAAGGAGTTAAAAAGGTGATAATATCTTTAGTAGGTTTTATGGGAACAGGTAAAACTTCTGTTGCAAAAGCGATTTCTCAAAAAATAAATTACAAATTTGCAGATACAGATTTATTAATTGAGGATAAATACAAATTAAAGGTTACTGAAATTTTTAAAAACTATGGAGAAAATTATTTTCGACAAATTGAAAAAGAAATATTAGAAGAATTTTTCAATGAACAGCCTAAAGATACAAATATTATATTGGCTACTGGTGGAGGAATTGTATTATCTTCTCAAAATATAATTAATTTAAAAAAATATTCTACGCCAATTTTATTAACAGCTTCTAAAAAAACTATTTTATATAGATTGAAAAAAGAAAATAGGCTTTTGTTAAAAGGAGAAAAAGACAAAGAGCAAAGGATAGAAGAAATTTTAAATAATAGAAAAAAATATTATAATCAGTTTAATAATGTAATAAATACTAATGATAAAAATATTAATAAGGTTGCAGATAAGATTATAAATAAGTATATTAAATAATTTAATAATAATATAATAATAAAAATATCAAAAATGAGGAGAAGTGATTATGAAAAAAAGAATTAAAAAAATGAGAGACTTAATGGAAAATGAGAATATTAATGCTTTATTAATAAGCAAAGATGTTAATCGCTTTTATTTAAGTGGTTTTACTGGTAGCTCAGGTCTTATTTTATTCACTCCTAAAGATAATTATTTTATTACTGATTTTAGATACACTGAGCAGGCAGGTGCACAAACTGAAGGTTATAAAATTTTAGAAGTTAATAGAAACATTCCTGAAAAAATAAATGAAATTTTAAAAGAAGATAATGTTGAAGAATTGGCTTTTGAATCAACTTCGGTTTCTTATGATAAATTCAAAGAATATGATAAGAAATTTGAAAATACTAATTTAGTTGCTACAAAAGAGTTAGTGAAAAAATTAAGGATTATTAAAGAAGAAAAAGAGATAGAAAAGATAAAAAAAGCTGTTGAAATTACAGATAAAGCTTTTGATCATATTCTTGATTTTATTGAAGAAGGAAAAACTGAAAGAGAAATAGCCTTAGAATTAGAGTATTTTATGAAAAAAAATGGTGGCCAGAGAAATGCTTTTGACTTTATAGTGGCTTCTGGAAAACGTTCTTCAATGCCTCATGGAGTTGCCAGTAACAAGAAAGTTGAAAACGGAGATTTTATAACTATGGATTTTGGAACTTTTTATGAGGGTTATTGTTCTGATATGACAAGAACTGTTGTTTTAGGTGAAGTGAGTGAAAAACAAAAAGAAATTTATAATATAGTTTTAAAAGCCCAAAGAGAAGTAATAAAAAATGTAAAAGCAGGAATGACAGGTAAAGAAATGGATTCTATAGCTAGAGATATCATTGAAGAAGCAGGTTATAAAGATAACTTTGGCCATGGTTTAGGCCATGGAATAGGTGTAGAAGTTCATGAAAGTCCAAGAGCCTCATATACTTCTGATGATGAATTAAAGGAAGGTATGCTTGTCACTGATGAACCTGGAATTTACTTACCTGACTGGGGTGGGGTTAGAATAGAAGATGATTTAATTATAACTAAAAATGGTTGTGAGGTTTTAAATCAATCACCAAAGGAATTAATTGTTATCAAATAAATTTATTAACAGGAGGTGTAAATCTGATTTTTTATCAGATTATATAATAATGATATCTACAAATGATTTTCGTACAGGTATGACAATAGAACTAGATGGAACAGTCTATTCTATAGAAGATTTTCAACATTCTAAATCAGGCAGAGGTGGAGCTTTTGTCAGAACTAAATTAAAAAATATGGAAGAAAATTATGTAGTAGAAAAGACATTTAGAGCAGGTGAAAAAGTCAAAAATGCTCATATTGATGAAAGAGATGTAAAATTCCTTTACTGGGATGGACAAGATTATGTATTTATGGATAATGAAAGTTATGATCAAATAACCTTAAGTAAAGAACAATTAGGAGATAAAGTAAATTATTTAAAAGAAAATATGGATTTAAAAATCGCTATGTATGAAGGAAGGGCTATAGAAGTTAAGTTACCTACTTTTGTTGAGCTAGAAGTTAAAGAAGCTCCTCCAAGTGTAAAGGGAAATACTGTTTCAGGGGGAAGCAAATCAGTTACACTTGAAACAGGATTAGAAGTAAAAGTACCTTTATTTATAAGTGAAGGAGAAGTTATAAAAGTAGATACTAGAAATAATGAGTATGTAGAGCGAGTATAAGGAGTGATTTAATGGATTATTTTGTAATTGGTTCAGGAGTTGCAGGTATATCTGCAGTTAAGGAAATATTAAAGAAAAAAAGTAGTGGAGATAATATTACTATTATAAGTGATGAAAAATATCCCTTTTATTATAGACCAAGGTTAATTGAGTATTTATCTGGAGAAGTTGATATAGAAGACATAATTATTAATGATAAAAATTGGTTTAAAGAAAATGATATAGACTTGCATTTAAATGAAAAAGTAAAAGAAATTTTAACTGATGAAAAAAAGATTGTAAGTGAAAAAAATGAATATAATTATGACAAATTATTACTAGCTAATGGTGCTCATCCTTTTGTTCCACCTATTACTGGAGTAGACTCCAAAAATGTTTTCACTTTACGAAAAGCTGTTGATGCTAAAAAAATTTATAATTGTGCCTGTGATAATAAAAAAGCAGTAGTTGTAGGTGGTGGTTTATTAGGCTTAGAATCAGCCTATAATCTTGCAAGATTAGGTCTTGAAGTAGTCGTTTTAGAAAGGGGTTCACATCTTTTACAAAGACAACTAGATGAAAAAGGCGCTGAAATTTTACAAAACAACCTTGAAAAAAAGGGGTTAGAATTTAAACTTAATGCTAGTACTTCTAAAATTATTGAAAATAAAAACTTATTAACTGTAATTCTTGAAGATGGAAGAAAAATTACAACTGATTTAATTCTTTTATCTACTGGAGTTAGATCAAATATAGATCTTTTCAAAAATACTCCTATTAAAGTTAATAAGGGAGTAATAGTTAACGAAAAGATGGAAACTAATATAAAAGATATTTATGCAGCAGGAGATGTTGCTGAGTATAATGGTCGAGTTTATGGAATTTGGCCTCCCTCAATGAAGGAGGGGCAAATAGCTGGTAAAAATATTTCAGGAGTTAAAAGTAAATTTGATGGTTTTGTAAGTTCTTATAGTTTAAAAGTAGCAGATATTTCAGTTGTATCAAAGGGTATGATCAAAAGTGAAGGTAATGAAGTAGAAATAAAAAAGAGCAATAATAAGTATAAAAAACTTGTTTATAATGAAGATAAACTTATTGGAGCAATTTTAATTGGAGATATTAAAGATAAAAATAAAATTATTTCTAAAGTTAAATAATACAAAAATAAAATAATATTTATTAAAGGAGGCAGGGAAACCTGCCTCCTTTTACATTTTGGAGGTGATTAGCTAGAGTTTTTGACACTAGGTCTTTGACTATCTAATAAACCTAAAACAACGTGAGCAGCTCCAAAACCTAGTATTCCAGCACCCCAGAGATTTGGTAATAAACTCCATCCTACTGCCGAAACTGCTACACCTAATCCAGTTACAGAATAACTGGTAGTTTTTGCTTTTCTCTCCATAGAAACACCTCCACTAGTAGTTTTTTCATAAATGCTTTTTTTTATGTAAGAAAAAGAAATTAATTTATGCATAGTTTAGAAGATATTTTAATAATATTATTATAAGTGGACAAACATTTACTATTGAGGTGAAACTATGAATAAAGATATATTAGCTTATTTACCTGATTTAATAAAAAAAGAGTTATTAAAATTTTCTTTTAAAAATAAAGAAAAGATAATAGAGTTAAGGTTAAGAGTAAATCAGCCTTTAGAAATAGTAACAACTAAAAATTACTATTTTTTAAAAAATAAAAAAAACAAGAATTATATTATAAATAAAAATTTAATAAAAAAAACTTTTAATATTTTAACTGAAAATTCTTTATATGCAATGGAACGAGAATTAAAAGAAGGATTCATTACTGTAAATGGAGGACACCGAGTTGGATTTACTGGTGAAGTAGTACTAAGAAATAATAAAATTGTGAGTATTAAAAATATTAATAGTATTAATTTTAGAATAGCACATCAAATTATAGGAGTTGCAGATAAATTAATAGATTATTTATATAATAAAGAATTAGATTTTTATTATAATACATTAATTATTGGACCACCTTTGTCTGGAAAAACAACTTTATTAAGAGATTTAATAAGGATTTGTAGTACTGGGATAATGAAAAAAAATATTAGGAGTTTCAAAGTTTCTGTCATTGATGAAAGGTCTGAAATAGGTGGTAGTTATAAAGGAATTCCACAAAATAATTTAGGTAAAAGAACTGATCTTTTAGATAATTGTCCAAAAAGTCAAGGAATTTTAATGTTAATTAGAACAATGTCACCAGAAATTATAGCGATTGATGAAATTGGGGGTGATAATGATATAAATGCCATCATTAGAGCGTTAAATTCTGGAGTAATATTATTAGCTACAATTCATGGTTATAATTATCAATCTGTATTTAATAAGAAAGTATTTAATAAGTTAAAAGAATTGAATTTATTCAAAAGAATAGTAATTTTAAGTTCTAAGAAATTAGGAAAAGTAAAAAGTATTGTAGATGAAAAGGGAGGAAGGCTTATTTGCAGTCTTTAATTAAAGATTTTGGTATTATATTAATTCTTTTTTCTGGAAGTATAGGTGGATGGATCCTTTCTAATACTTATTTAAAAAGGGTTAGAGATCTAAAAAATATAAAAATAGCTATAAATATAATAGATAATGAGATTATTAGCAAAAACAAAAGATTAATTGATGCTCTAGAATTTGCTTCGAAAAATACTAACAAAGGAGTAAAGGTAATTTTTTTAGATTTGATTGATAAATATTATAAAGAACCTGAAAAAGATTTTTATGAATTATGGCTTGAAGTAATAAAAAGTAATAAAAAATATCATTATTTTAAAGAAAAAGATTTATTAATAATAAATGAGTGGGTAGCCCAAATTGGAAGAATACCACTGGAAAAACAAATTAAAATTAATAATATTTGTATTAAAGAATTAAATAAAATAATTGTTGAGGGAAAAAAAGAGGCCAGTAAAAAGGTGAAGATTATCCGTTATTTTGGAGTTTTACTTGCTTTTTTAATTATAATTATATTTTATTAATTAATAAAATATAATGGGGGGGATTTTATGGATATAGATTTAATATTTAAAATTGCTGGTATTGCTATTTTTATATCAATAATAAACATCGTTTTAAAACAAGCTGATAAAGAAGAACAGGCTCAAATGTTAACCTTAGTCGGAGTAATTATAGTTTTAATGGTAGTAATTAGATTAATTAATGAATTATTTAATAATGTTCGAAGTGTTTTTCGTTTTTAAAATTGAGGTGAAATGATGTTTATTTTTAAAATAATAGCTATAGTAATTATCACCACTTTAATTGTTTTAATTTTAAAAGAAGAAAAAAAAGAATTTGCATATTTATTAACTTTAGTAGTAAGTTTAATAATTATGATTTTTTTATTCCAACAAATTAAAGTAGTTATAAATATATTAGAAAGAATAATTGATAGTTCTAACCTTCAATTTTTGTATTTTGATGAGATTTTAAGAATTATTGGAATAGCTTATATAGGAGAATTTGGAGCTGAAATAACTAAAGATGCTGGAGAAATTACTTTAGCTAAAAAAATTGAATTTGCTACTAAATTAGTTATAATGATTATTATTTTACCTATTTTGATTAATATTTTAGAAATAATACTTACAATGATTCCTTAAGTATTTATATAAAGTGGTGGTAATATGAAAATCAATTTTATGACCAAGATTTTTTTATTAATTCTTTTTTTACTTATGATTTTTACTATAAATATAAGTGCAAAAGAAAATGATTTTATAAATGAATTTTCTAAGGATGAATTTATTAATTCAAAATTAGGAGAATTACAATTAAATGATTTAGATAAGGTATTAAAAGATATTAAAACTAAAAACGATAATCCATTTATAAATATAAATGCTCGAGATTTAATTTTGTCTTTAATTAAGGGTGAGCAAGAAATAAGTTTAAAAGATTTTAAAAATAGTATTTTTTTAATTTTAGGAAGAGAAATATCAATAAATATTCATTTATTAGGTCAAATAATTATATTAGCAGTATTAAGCTCTGTAATAAAAATTTTTAGTGAAAACTTTTCTAGTAAAACTATAAGTGAAGGAGTAGAAATATTAATATTTTTTGTCTTATCACTTATTTTATTAGAATCTTTTCAAACTGCAATAAAAATAGCTGTAAATACTGTAGATCAAATAGTAACTTTTATGCAAGCTATTCTTCCAATTTTATTAGCTTTATTAATAAGTATGGGTGGCTTTGTTTCAGCGGCTTTTTTTAAACCTTTTACCTATTTATTACTTTCATTTTACTCTACCACAATTAAAAATTTAGTTTTGCCTCTAATTTTTATTTCTTCTATTTTGTATATAGCTGATAATATAAATAATAAAATAAATATATCTAATTTCGCAAAATTTTTTCGTGAAATTGCTTATATAATTATTGCTCTTATTTTAATAACTACTATAGGAATTTTTGTAATTCGTGGTGGTACTACAGCCATTGCAGATAGTCTTTCTTTGAGAACAGCTAAATACTTGACAGGAACCTTTATTCCAGTAGTAGGAGGATTTTTTGCAGATGCAGCTGATCTTATTTTAAGTTGCTCTTTAATAATTAAAAATTCTTTAAATATTTTTGCTGTAATCATTGTAATCTTTATTTCTCTTTATCCAATTTTAAAAATAGCTGTTTTAATTATAATTTACAAAATTGCAATTATAATAATTCAACCTATTGCGGCTAATAGATTAATTAATATTATGGAGGCAATAAAAAATAATTTAATTTCTATATTTGTTGTTATTTTAACTACTTCTTTTATATTTTTTATATGTATTGCAATTATAGCTGGAACTGCTAATTTGACCGTTATGATGAGGTGAAAATAATGGATTATCTAAGAAATTGGCTTAGAGAGTTGATAATAGTTTTTTTTATTGCAAGTGTATTAGATTTATTTTTACCAGAAGGAAATATAAAAAAATATTTAAGAATAGTTCTTTCATTTTTTATTATCTTATTAATTTTAACACCTATACAGGATATAATTAAATTTAATTTGAGAAATTATGAAAGTATTTTTAATAAAAATCAATTTTTATTAACTGAAGACCTTTGGGATGAAAATATTGAATTAAAAGGGGAGAATGTCTATCTTTCAAATATTAATTTACTAAAAAATTACTATAAAAGTGAAATAGAGAAAAATATTATTTCAGTTTTAAATTCTTATAATATAAAAAATTTTAATAAAATATCTATTAATACTGATAATGAATTAAAAATAATTAAAATAACTATATTTTTTAATCATAATAAAAATGATTTAAATTCAAAGATTTATAGTTTGAAAAATAAGATTGCACAAAAATTAAAAATTACTAATGAAAAAATAGAATTTTCATTTAGGGAGGAATGACTTTGAGCATTATAAATAAGATTAAAGAAATTTTTCAATCAGAGAAAAAAGAAAAAAAAATAATAAGTTATTTAATTATTTTATCTTTATTAGGAATATTATTAATGAGTTTTAATTTTAAAGAAAATAATATAAACATTGAAAATAAAGAGGAAAGGGTAGGTGAGAATATGAATTTTAACTCAGAAAATTCTTATATTGATAAATTAGAAAATGATTTAGAAGATCTTTTAAGAGTAATGAAAGGAGTAGGAAAGGTAAAAGTTAAGATAATACTTGCTAAAGATTCTGCATATGAATATAAATATAATACAAATAACTATGATAAAAAAACAGTGGAAAAAGATAATGATGGAAAAGAAAGAGAAATAATAGAAAATGAAATTGAAAAAGAAGCTGTTATTATTAGAAATTTAGATGGTAGTGAAGAAATAGTCAAAGAAAGAACTACAATGCCAACAATAAAAGGAGTAATAATTGTAGCAGAGGGGGCTGAAGATTATCAAATAAATTATAAAATTAATAAGGCTGTAAGTAATTTTTTTAATATTCCCCTATATAAGGTTAATGTTTTAACTCTAGAAGGACGGTGAAAAAATGTATAGAAAAAAAATGATTTGGTTAGTAATTTTGATGGTGTGGGTAGGTATGGTAACTTCATTGCTATTATATCAAGATGAATATGATTATTTTTCTAAAGGAGTGAATTCAGATAATATTGAGATAATTGAGTATACTAAAAATCTTGAGGAAAATATCAATCAAGATGAAGTAAATTATACTGAAAGTACTGAAAGTAATGATCAAAATTTTTTTATTAGGTATCGTTTAGAAAGAGATAAGGCCAGAAGTGAACAATTAGACATCTATAGAGAGATGATAAATAATCCTAATACAGATAAAATAACAAAACAAGAAGCACAAAATAAAATGCTAGAATTAACAAAAAGAATGGAAAAAGAAATGGAAATAGAGAGTTTAGTAAGAGCTAGGGGTTATAAAGATGCTTTAGCATATATTCATGATGAAGCGGTAGATATTATTGTTCAGTCTACTGGCCTAAAAAGAAATGATGTAGCTATAATTGGAGATATTGTTGTAAAAAGTACAGGATTTAGTTCAGAAGATGTAACTATTATTGAAAAGAATGAATAATTTTTAAAATTATAATTTACTTATAAAATAAAATTTTACGAAATAGAAAAATTATGATAAAGTAAGTATATAGTATTTGGACAAGTTAAGTTATTTAATTTAGTAATTTTAAAAATGATTATTTTATGATAAAATAAGAGTAGAACAAAGGAGGAGTTTTTTATGTCAAATAAAGATAAAA
The DNA here is from genome assembly GCA_051744825.1 of Bacillota bacterium. Classification (GTDB taxonomy): domain Bacteria; phylum Bacillota; class Halanaerobiia; order Halanaerobiales; family DATFIM01; genus DATFIM01. The sequence goes on from JBNJDL010000003.1 coordinate 16,791, forward strand.
GCCAAAATGAATTGGGCACTGTTAAAATAGCTAATGAAGTTGTTGCAATCATAGCAGGTTTATCTGCCACAGAGGTTGAGGGAGTTGCTGGTATGAGTGGTGGAATAGTTGGTGGTATAGCAGATATGCTTGGTAGAAAAAATTTATCTAAAGGAGTTAAAGTGGAAGTAGGAGAGTCAGAATGCTCTGTAGATATTTATGTAATAGTAGAATATGGATCAGCTATTCCAGATGTAGCCTGGAATATACAGGATAATGTAAGACAGGCAATTGAAAGTATGACTGGATTAGAAGTTTCAGAAATAAATGTACATGTACAAGGAGTACATTTTGGTGATGAAGAAGAAAATGAAGAAGAAGAATAAATTTTAAAAATATATAAATTAGGGGGTTAGAATATGAAATTAGCATATAGAGTATTAATTTTTATAATGACCATAATTTTTATGTTTGTAAGTATTGTTTTATCTTTTTATGCTTTTGGATTAGCAGAAAAGGAATTTTTAACAGGATTTTTTGAAGAAATATATATGCAATGGGAATATGGTTTATTATTTTTAATTATTTTCTTTGCTGCAGCCAGCATTATATATCCCTTCTTTAGTGATAATAGAAATCATAAAAAAACTCTTGTTAGTAGTTCTGAATTAGGAGATATTAATATAACTTTAAAGGCCATAGATAATTTAATAAAAAATGTTGTAGTAGATAGAGAAGGAATTACTGATATTAAAACTGAACTTAATAGTGTAGAATCAGGATTAAATATTAATCTTTCTTTAAAAGTTTTTTCAAATTATTCACTCCCTAATTTAACAGATGATTTACAAAATGAAATAAAAAAATACTTAGAAGATAGAGCAGGTATTGAAGTCAATAAAATAAGTATTTTAATTGATGAAGTCAAAAATAATGAAATCAAAGAGATTGATAAATAGAGGTGGTATTATGGAAAAAAATAGTCTCTATGAAGAAATTCTAGAAAGTTTTAAAAATAATAAAGGGAAATTTTTAGGTGCTCTTTTAGGTCTATTAGCTGGAGTTTTATTTTTAATTATTGGTTTTTTCAAAACTTTATTGTTAATATTATGTACAGTTCTAGGACTATACCTAGGTTCAAGTTGGGATATAGAAGGAGATATAAGAAAAATAATTGATAAAATATTGCCACCAAAATTTCGATAAAGGAGATGTAAAAATTAATGTCAAAAAATACACGCCATCAAAATAGAATCTGGGCACTAGAAGTATTATATAGTATTGATCTTAAAAATAATTTTGATAGTAAAAATGCTAATATAGAATGTGAAAATATAATAATGAGAAACAATTTATTAGAAGATAATTATTATTTTAAAAAATTAGTTTTAGGTGTAATTGAAAAAAAAGAAGATTTAGACGAATATATAAATAATAAAGCAATTGATTGGGATATTCAAAGAATGGCCGTTATAGATAGGAATATTCTTAGAATAGCACTATATGAAATAGAAGCAGAATTAGTTCCAGTTGGAGTTGCTATAGATGAAGCAGTTGAATTAGCTAAAGAATATGGAGATGATAAATCTTCCAGCTTTATAAATGGAATTTTATCCAGGACTTGATTTTTTTTAAAATATGTATTAAACTATTTATAACAAAGAAAGTGATAGTTTTCACATTAATAAAATTAGTAATTTATAAAATATTAGGAGGGATATAATGACTTGTAAAGTTTGTGGTAAAGAAATTAAGAGAGGGAGTTTATGCTCTGATTGTAGGAAGCAAGTTGATTTTTTAAGTAGTGAAATGACAAGTTCTAAAAAGAAAATTAATTTAAAATTTGATGAGCATAGATTTTTTACACGTGAAAGTTATAGTAAATAAAATTTGCTTAATTAGTGAAAAAAATCACGTTATTTTAAGTATTGATATATTTCAATTAAAAATTTTAAGACTTCTTTTGGATTATTGAGGTAATAGTCTGTTTTATTACTCATTTTTTCATTGTTTTTCACATAAATAGATAATCCTTCAATATAAGGAAAAGCATCTTCATCAGTTGTATCATCACCTATATAGATATCAAAATAATTTATATTTTGATATCTTTTCTTTTTTATTAAATTTACTGCTTTTCCCTTATTCCAATTTTTTGGACGAATTTCAATTATTTTTCTTCCCTCTATAATTTCATATTTATCTTTATTTATTATTTCTTCACAAAAATTATTCAATTCTTTTTTATTAGAAAAATTTTTTCTATAATGTATAGATAAAACATATTTCTTATTTTCAATATAGAGAGCATTTTTATCAATTTCATATTTATATTTTTTTTGTATTTTTTTTATGTAGTTTTGAATATCTTTTTTACTTAATTTATCTAGTTTAAAATCAGGCATTTCTAAACCATGAAGGCCAGCATAATTAATATTATTTATTTTCACCATTTCTTTTAAATCATCTAATTGCCTTCCAGAAATCATAAAGATATCAATTTTATTTAATTCGTTTAATTTTTTAATTATTTTTTTAGTTTCAGGGGACATAATTGCTTTTTTGGGATTTTTATGAAAATTAGCAAGGGTACCATCATAATCAAGAAAAAAGAGAATTTTTTCCTTTGTTAATAAATTCTTTTTTAAAAAGTTAAAATTTTCTTTTTCTAATATATTTTTACTCATTTCCCCACCTCCAATTTTAATTAGAAAAGTTATATAATAACTGTTATAATAAATATATCATAATTACTATAAATGTTAAAATTAATAGGAGGTATTTTTTTGCTTAAAAAATCTAAAATTTTTAATTTGAAACAAAAAGTTATTATTCTATTATTCGTTATTAGTTTTTTTCTTTTTTTATTTAACAGTGATTTTGTAAATGCTAGTCAATTAACAACTCATTTTATAGATGTAGACCAAGGAGATGCTACATTAATAGAATTACCTAATCAAGAAATTATGTTAATAGATGGAGGTAAAAAGAGTCAAGAAAATAATTTAATAAATTATCTCGATAAATTTGATATAGAAAAAATTGATTATTTAATTGGAACTCACCCTCATGCAGATCACATTGGTGGTTTAGCATCAGTTATTAATAACTATAAAATAGGGAATATATACTTGCCTGAAGTAATGCATACTAGCAAAACTTATGAAAACTTACTTTTAACTATTAAAGATAAAGGAAAAAAGATAAAAAGAGCCTCTTCAGATTTGAAGATAATTGACAATGATAATTTGAAAATAGAGATATTTTCTCCTCAGGAGAAAGAATATTCGAATTTAAATAATTATTCTATAGTATTAAAAATTGATTTTGAGCAAAGTTCCTTTCTTTTTACTGGAGATATTGAAAAAGAAGTAGAAAGAGAATTGATTAATTCAGATTATGATTTGAATAGTGATTTATTTAAAGTTAGTCATCATGGAAGTGATTCTTCTTCAAGTTATGAATTTATAGAAAAAATTTCTCCCAAATTTGCTGTTATTTCTGTTGGAAAGGATAACAGCTATGGCCATCCAAGTAGTGAAGTTATAAATTCTTTGCAAAGTATAGGAGCTCAAGTATATAGAACAGATAATGAAGGTACAATAGTTGCTACAAGTGATGGCAAAGAAATTAAAATTAATAAAGAAGCTCAGTCCCTAAAAAAACAACTACAAAAAGAAGAGCAAATATTTATTCAAAAACTTGATTGTGAAGAAGAATTATTAGTATTAAAAAATAATAGAGATAAAAATGTTGATTTGAGTAATTGGAAAATCATTAGTGTAGTTGGTAATCAAGAATTTATTTTTCCTGAAAATACTATTATAAAATTTGATGAAATTATTAAAATAAAAAGTGGACGTTATGCTAAAAAAGGTAGTAATACTTTGATATGGTCTAAAGCATATATATGGAATGATGATGGAGATAAGGCTGAATTATATAATAATAAAGGAGCGTTAATTGATAGTACTAAATAAAAATATGAAGCCGAGGTTAAGGTTATTACTCCTCGGCTTTAGTTTGTTTATCTTCTAAAGGTAGGTATTTTTTCTTTGTCTTCAGCAGCTTCAGTTAGCTCTTTAACTCGATTTATATCTTTTTGATCAAATTCATCTAAATTTTCATTATTTTCCATAGCTTCATAAATTGCATCTAAATTTTCATATGTTATTCCAAATTCCTTTTCATCTCTATCACTTTCATCACCGCGGCATCCTCCAGAAGGAGCTCTATTAATTATTTCTTCAGGTACACCTAGCTGTTCTGCTAATTCCCATACTTCAGTTTTGCTCAAGTCTCCAATAGGTCTCATATCTGTTGCCCCATCGCCATATAGAGTATAGTAACCGACTTTTATTTCACTTTTATTACTAGTCCCCATAACAACATAATTTAACTTTTCAGCAATGTAATAGAGGGCCATCATTCTCAAACGAGTTTGAATATTTTGATCTGCTGGGTTTGGAGTAGGTATTTTGGTTTGAGGCCAGTATTCTCTTTTAACTTCCTCTAAATCTATACTTTTAAAAGTGTTTTCTAAAGCTTCATTTGCTTCTTTCATATTCACTTTTATAGTTTCCATATCAAATTTATCTGCTAATTTTTCTGCATATTCAACATCTTTAGTAATTGTTCCATCTGCAGGAAGCATGACTCCAAGGCAGTTTTCACCAAATGCTTTTTTAGACAATGCACCGACAACTGAAGAATCTATACCTCCACTTAAGCCTATAACAGCTCCATTAGCATCTCTTTTCTCAACTTCTTTTTTCATCCATTCTTGTATTTCTTCACTTAAATTTTCTTTAACCATAATTGAATTACCTCCTTAATTTCTAATCATGATTATCAAATCTGTTAAATATTATAGTGTAGATGAGCGGCTTTGTCAAGCTATATATAGATATTTTAGGCTATTATGTAAAATTAGCTACTATATTCTTTGAATGTTATATTATTATACACATATTTTTAGGATTATACATTTATGATGTAAATATTTAACTGAAAAATTACTAAAGATAAAAGTATAATTTAAAAGGTAATTTGTTAACTAAAAACTTTATAAAAATTCATTTTTTGCAGGATATAATAATAAAATCAAGAATATTTGTTATGGATGCTTAAAATTGTTAAAATATAGTTATAAAATTATACTATCAATATATAAGGAGGATTTTTAATGTATAAAATATTAGAAAAAGAAGAGTTAGCACCTGCTATAAAGAAAGTTAAGGTTAAAGCACCTTTAATAGCAGAAAAAACTAAACCTGGTAATTTTATAGTATTACGTGTGAATGAAGAAGGAGAGAGAATTCCTTTAACTGTAGCTGATTATGAGCGAGATACAGGTATAATTTCAATTATTTTTCAAGAGGTTGGTTATACTACAAAATTATTAGGTACGCTTGAAGTCGGAGACTATATTGAAGATATAGTAGGTCCTTTAGGTCAACACATAGATGTTGAAGGATATAATAAAGTAGTTTTATTAGGTGGAGGTTCTGGAACTGCTCTCTTATATCCTAAGGTCAAAGCTTTTTATGAAACGGGGGCAGAAGTTCATGCTATTACTGGAGCAAGAACAAAAAATTTAATTATTTTAGAAGAAGAGTTAAAAGAAAATAGTGATGAATTGTATATTGCTACAGATGATGGTAGTTACGGTCATCATGGATTTGTTACTGATATTTTAGCTGATTTGATTGAAAATGAAGAAATAGATTTAGTAATGGCTATAGGACCTGTTCCAATGATGAAAGCAGTGGCAGATATGACTAGAAAAGAAAAAATCAAAACTATAGTAAGTTTAAATTCATTAATGGTTGATGGTACAGGTATGTGTGGTGCCTGTAGAGTAACTGTTGGTGGAGAAACTAAATTTACTTGTGTAGATGGCCCAGCTTTTGATGCACACAAAGTAGATTTTGATGAGTTAATGAGTAGGCTAAATTTCTATGAAGAAGAGGAAGAAAGAATTCTTGAGGAAGGAGAGGTGAACTAAGAATGGCTTTACAAAAAGAAAAAACACCAATGAAGGCTCAAGATGCTGATAAAAGAATAAATAATTTTGAAGAAGTTCCTCTAGGTTATAGTGATGAAGAGGCAATGCAGGAAGCAGAGCGTTGCTTGCAATGTGAACATCAGCCCTGTGTAGATGGTTGCCCTGTAAGTGTTCCTATTCCTCAATTTATTAAAAAAGTCAAAGAAGGGGAATTTAGTGAAGCAAATAAAATAATAAAATCAAAAAATAATTTACCTGCAGTATGTGGTAGAGTATGTCCTCAAGAAGAACAGTGTGAAGAAGTTTGTGTTATGGGTGAAAAATTTGAGCCAGTTGCTATAGGACGTTTAGAAAGATTTGTTTCAGATAAAGCTTTAGAGAATGAAGAAGAAAATAAAGATAAAATAGAAGAAGAAAATTTAAAAAATAAATTAGATAAAAAAGTAGCTGTAGTTGGAGCTGGACCAGCTGGTCTAACAGCTGCTGCAGATTTAGCAAAGGAAGGTTTTGAAGTAACTCTCTTTGAAGCTTTACACAAAACCGGGGGAGTGCTTCGTTATGGTATACCTCAATTTCGTTTGCCAAAAGAAATAGTAGATCAAGAAGTTGAACTAATTAAAGAATTAGGTGTAGAAATTAAATTAAATACTATAATTGGTAAAACTATGACAGTTGATGAACTTTTTGAAAATGGTTATGAAGCTGTTTTTATTGGGGCAGGAGCAGGTTTGCCTCGTTTTTTAGGTATTGATGGAGAAAATCTAAATGGAGTTTATTCTGCAAATGAGTATTTAACTAGAGTAAATTTAATGAAAGCCTATAAATTTCCGAAATATAAAACACCAATAAAAGTTGGCGACAGAGTTGCAGTAATTGGTGGAGGAAATGTAGCCATGGATTCTGCTAGAACTGCTAAAAGATTAGGAGCAAAAGAGGTTATGGTAGTTTATCGTCGCTCTGAAGAACAAATGCCAGCTAGAGATGAAGAAATTGAGCATGCCAAAGAAGAAGGAATAGAATTTGAATTATTAAATAACCCAATTGCATTTCACGGTCAAGAGGGTAAATTAACTCAAATGGAATGTATAGAAATGGAACTAGGAGAAAAAGATGATTCTGGTAGGAGAAGACCTATTGCAATTGAAGATTCTAATTGGATGTTAGATGTAGATATTGCAATTATTGCTATTGGTCAAAGTCCAAACCCAGTACTGACTGAAAATACTCGAGGTCTTGAGACAAAGTCTTGGGGTGGCATAGTCGTTGATGATAAGCTGCAAACTACTAGAGAAGGAGTTTTTGCTGGAGGAGATGTAGTTACAGGTGCAGCTACTGTTATAAAAGCAATGGGAGCAGGTAAAGAAGGAGCAAAAAATATTAAAGAATATCTTGAAGAAAAATAAAAGGGGGATTATGATGTCAGCAAAAATAATTGATGGAAGTAAAATTGCTAATGAGATAAAAAAAGATTTAAAAAAAGAAGTTAAAAAATTAAAAGATGAAGGAAGGGCACCAGGACAAGCAACTATTTTAATTGGAGATGATCCAGCAGCTAAAGCTTATGTAAACATGAAGAAAAAGGTTGCAAAAAATCTTGGAATTGAATCTTATCTTCATCATTTAGATAGTGATATAAGTGAAAAGGAATTATTAAATTTAATATATGATATTAACAATGATTGTAGTGTTGATGGATTATTAATACAATTGCCATTACCAGAACATATTGATGAAAATAAGGTTATTGAAAGTATGGACCCTACTAAAGATATTGATGGATTTCATCCTTTAAATACTGGTCGTTTATTTAGCAATTTAGATAACAAACTCCACTTTGTGCCCTGTACCCCAGCTGGAGCAATGGAATTAATTAAAAGTACAGGAGTAAAAATAAAAGGAAAAAAGGCGGTAATGGTAGGTCATAGTAATATAGTTGGTAAACCAGCTGCTCATCTACTTTTAGATGAATTTGCAACTGTAACTGTTTGTCATATTCACACTAAAGACCTTGCTCATGAAACCAAAGAGGCTGATATTTTAATAAGTGCTGCTGGAAAAGCAAATTTAATAACTGCTGATATGGTAAAAGAAGGTGCAATAGTAATTGATATAGGAATTAATAAAGTAGATGGTGAAATTACAGGTGATGTTGATTTTGATGCAGTTAAGGAAAAAGCAAGTTATATAACTCCAGTTCCAGGAGGAGCAGGACCAATGACTATAGCTATGTTAATGAAAAATACTGTAGAAGCTAGAAAATATCATGGTGTATAAAAATGGCTCATAAAATTTATTCAGTTTCAGAATTGAACAAATACATTAATCAAAAATTAAAGTCAGATGAAATATTAAGTGATCTTTATATAAAAGGTGAAATTTCTAATTTTTATCATCATAATTCAGGACATATGTATTTTACAATAAAAGATGAAAATTCTGCTGTAAAAGCAGTTATGTTTAAGAGTAATAACAAAAATTTAAAATATGAATTAAAAGATGGTTTAAAAGTTACTGCTTATGGTTATGTTGCTGTCTATGAACCTCGTGGTGAATATCAATTTTATGTTAGTGATATTAATCCAGAAGGAAAGGGAAGCCTGTTTTTAGCCTTTGAACAATTAAAAGAAAAATTAGAAAAAGAAGGACTTTTTGCTGATGAAGCCAAAAAAGAAATTCCACTTATTCCAAAAAAAATTGCAGTAATAACTTCTCCTACCGGAGCAGCAATTAGAGATATTTTATCTGTAGTAAAAAGGAGATTCAAAAATGTTTCAGTTTTAATTGTTCCATCTTTGGTTCAAGGAGATAAGGCTGCTTCAGATATAGTGTCTGCCTTTGATTATTTAAATAATAGAAAAGATATAGATTTAATAATATTAAGCAGAGGTGGAGGCTCAATTGAGCAATTATGGCCTTTTAATGAGGAAGAAGTTGCGAGGGCCATCTATAATACTGATATCCCTGTTATAAGCGGAGTAGGTCACGAAACTGATTTTAGTATATCAGATTTTGTAGCTGATTTGAGAGCTCCTACTCCTTCAGCTGCAGCCGAATTGGCTATTTCAAATAAAGTTGAATTAGATAATAAAATTGATAATTTAAGTTCACGCTTAGAAAATTCTATAAAAGTAAAGTTAGAAAATAGTAAAGAAAAATTAGATTCTCTAAAAGAAAAGCAAGTTTTTAATAGACCAGAAAAGCTATTTGCTAATGAAATACAGAAATTAGATAATTTATCTATGAAATTACAATGGAATATAGAAAAAAATATCTCTAATGCTAAGAGAAAATTTAATTTATTAAATAGCAAATTAGATAGCTTAAGTCCCTTAAAGACAATTAAAAGAGGTTATAGTGTTCTTTTAGATGAAAATAAAAATACAGTTAAAAGCATTGAAGATATAAAAAAAGGAGATAAAATTTATAACAAATTAATTGATGGAAAAATAGAGAGTAAAATTTTGACTAAAGAAGGTGAAAATCTTGAATAATAAAAAGAAAGATATTCAATTTGAAAAAGCATTAAATCAACTTGAGGAAATAGTAGAAAAACTTGAGTCTGGTGAACTTAGTTTAGAAGAATCTCTCAATAATTTTTCTGAAGGTGTAAAGTTAATAAATTATTGTCGCAATGAATTAAATAAAGCAGAAGAAAAAGTGGAAGAAGTTTTAAAGGATAATAAAGGAGAATTTGGCGAAGTAGTCTCCTTTGATGATAAGGAGGAATAGAAGTTGGGAGATATAATTGAGTTAATTGATAAAAAAGCTAAAGAAGTTGAAAAAGAGCTAGGAGATTTGATATCAACCTTTGAGCCAGTTATTGCTGAAGATTTATTTGAGTCAATGAAATATAGTCTATTTTCTGGTGGAAAAAGATTAAGACCTATTTTAGCTATCTTAAGTGCTGAATTAACTGATGGCGATTCTAAAAAAGCTACAAAAATTGGAGCAAGTATTGAAATGATTCATACTTATTCACTTATTCATGATGATTTGCCAAGTATGGATGATGATGATTATAGAAGAGGCAAAAAGGCAAATCATCTAGTTTATGGATCTGGGATGGCTATTTTAGCAGGTGATGCATTACTTACAGCAACTTTTGAACTGATTTCTAAAATGAAACTTAAGGCAGAAAAGAAAGTTAAAATAATTAGATTAATAAGTAAAGAAGCTGGTTTAAATGGGATGGTAGGTGGACAGGCTTTAGATTTAAAATATGAAAATAAAGAAATAAATTTATCTAAATTAAAAAAAATACACTTAGCTAAAACGGCTGCTTTATTTAGAGCAGCAATAGTTTCTGGAGCTTATACTGGAGATATTAATAAAAAAGAAGTTAAGTCTTTAAAACTATTTTCTAAGAAACTAGGTCTTTTATTTCAAATCACTGATGATATTCTGGACCTAACTGGAGATTCAAAAAAATTAGGAAAAGAAATCGGTAGTGATAGTCAATTAGATAAAAGTACTTATCCCAAATTATTAGGTTTAGAAGGTGCCAAAAAAGAAGCTAAAAAAACTGCTAATAAAGCAAAAGAATCTCTTGCGATTTTTGGAGGAAAAGCTGATAAATTTAAAGACTTAATAGACTTTATTTTAACTAGAGATCATTAAATAATATAAGTTTTAATTCAATTGAATGTATAATTTTTCTATGTTATAATATGTATAAACTAAAATTACGGCTCAGATGGTGCAGTATTCTAGTCAACACCCTATTTTTGAAGGCGGGCCTAAAAATCCGTCAAGGGCATATCGATGAAGTTTCTGGTATTGGCTGCTGACGCCCAGTCGGGGGTCGATGCTGGGAGTTAAGAGATAGGGGCGATCCACAATGGCATGTGGGCGTTGACCCCTTTCTCGTGGAGGCCTGAATTTTCTAGTGGCCAACAGAAAATTCAGGTTTAACCTACTTGTGTCGAAAGATGTGAGTAGTGTAGCCTGCTTTGAAGTGGTAGTAGGGACAGTAGCAATGTTATATTATTTTAGGATCCAAAATAATATACAGCTCCTGCTGGAAACTACTACTGCAAAAGAAGCTAGGAAATATGTGGTGTTGTCAAGGAAAACTTCTAGACTGTCCATTAGGGATATACTGGGGATTAAAGTGTGTACTTAGTGGTAATCCAGTTCTGCAGTGGGAAACCCTGTAGTCAAGTTTTAAAGGGAAACCACCTGACTGGTGACAGTCAGGTAACTTGTAGGGAAAACCTACTGGACCTATGTCACAGCATTTATCCAGTATATTGCCATCTGAGTTTGTTTTTTAATTTTAGTCCTATTGTTTTATTTAATTTTGCAATAATATTATAAACTAATTATATTTTGAATAATGAAAACTAGAGGTGAAAATTAATTGGATAAAATAGATAACCTCAAAGGTAGTTTAGTAATTTTTTTAATCACATTTTTTATTGCCATATTGGTTACACTAGTTTCACAATCTCAAGTCCATGGAATGTCCTTAACCCCTGCAATTATAGTTTTATTACTTATTATATTTGCAGGTGTTTTTTTTGATATGATAGGAGTTGCAGCAACTGTAGCTAGAAATGGCCCTTTTAATGCAAAGGCTTCAAAAAAAATTTTTGGTGCCAAAGAAGGCTTGTTTTTAGCTAAGAATGGAGAAAGAGTCGCCAGTTTAATGTGTGATGTTGTAGGAGATATATGTGGTACGATTAGTGGAGCAATTGGAGCAGTGATTGTTTTACAAATAGTAAATAATTTTTCAGCTCCTCAAACTCCTATTAATTTAATTTTAATGGGGATAATTTCAGCTCTTACTGTAGGAGGTAAAGCTTTTGCAAAAAGATTTGCAATAGAGAAAGCACATGAGATTATTTTTTTGGCAGGAAAATTTTTAGCAACTTTAAAAATGATAAAAAAATTTATGAAAATGAAAATAAGAGGTGAAAATTTTAATGACTAAAATACTACAAAATATAAATGACCCTTCAGATTTAAAACCTCTCAATAATAATGAACTAAATCAACTAGCAACAGAAATAAGAGACTTTATAATTGAAAATTTATCAAAAACCGGTGGACACTTAGCGCCGAATTTAGGAGTAGTAGAGTTAACTTTGGCCTTACATCAACATTTAAATAGTCCTGAAGATAAAATTATTTGGGATGTAGGACATCAAAGTTATACTCATAAAATTATTACTGGAAGAAAAGATAAATTTAATACCCTACGACAGGAAGGGGGATTAAGTGGCTATCCTAAAGTAAAAGAAAGTAAACATGATATAATAGAAACAGGTCATACAGCTACTTCAATTTCTTCAGCATTAGGTTTAACATTAGCTAGAGATTTAAAAGGAGATTCTGAAAGAATATATGCTGTTATTGGTGATGGAGCTTTAACTGGAGGTATGGCGTTTGAAGCTTTAAATCATGCAGGACACTTGGGTAAAGATTTTAATGTTATCTTAAATGATAATGAAATGTCAATTGCTTCTAATGTAGGTGCTTTATCACATTATTTATCTAATTTAAGAACTGACCCGAAAATTACAAAGATTAAAGATGATCTGGAATATTTATTAAATAAAATACCTAAAATAGGAACAAAAATGTCCAAAAGTGCTGAAAGACTAAAAAATGGTTTAAAATATACAATTATTCCAGGAATACTATTTGAAGAAATGGGATTTACTTATTTAGGCCCAGTAGATGGACATAATATCTCAGAATTAAAAACTCATCTAAAGAAAGCAGATAAAATAGATGGACCAACTTTAATTCATGTTAATACTATTAAAGGGAAGGGTTATAAACCTGCGGAAGAAACTCCTTCAAAATATCATGGAACAGGGCCTTTTGAGATAGAAAGTGGAAAAAGTAAAAATCCAAAAGAAAATTTCACTTATAGTCAAGTTTTTGGTAAATCGATGGTAAAGTTAGGAAAAGAGAATGAAGAAATAGTGGGTATAACAGCTGCTATGCCAAAGGGAACTGGTTTAAATATTTTTGAAAATGAATTTCCTGAAAGAAGTTTTGATGTAGGAATAGCTGAGCAACATGCAATGACCTTAGGAGCAGGTTTAGCTCGTGGAGGAAAACGGCCTGTAGTTGCACTTTATTCTACTTTTTTACAGCGTGCTTATGATCAGGTGATTCATGATGTTTGTATTCAAAATCTTCCAGTTAGTATAGCTATTGATAGAGCTGGAATAGTTGGTAATGATGGTGAAACTCATCAAGGAGCTTTTGACTATTCATTTTTAAGAACTGTACCTAATATGGTAGTTATGGCTCCAAAAGATGAAAATGAATTACAACATATGCTAAAAACTTCAGTTAATCATTCAGGGCCAACTGCTCTTAGATATCCTCGTGGTGAAGGTATAGGAGTAGACTTAGATAATAAACTAAAAGAATTAGAAATTGGAAAAGGAGAAGTGTTAAAAGAAGGAGAAGATGTTCTCTTATTAGCTATTGGCTCAATGGTTTATCCAAGTCTAAAAGCCGCAAAATCATTAGAAGAAAAGGGAATTTCAGCTACTGTTATTAATGCTAGATTTGTAAAACCTCTTGATGAAGAATTAATTGAAGAATATATTAGGAAAACAAAAGCAATTATTACTTTAGAGGAGCAAGCTCTAAAAGGTGGATTTGGAAGTGCAGTTTTAGAGCTTATATCTGATAAAAATATTGAAAATGTTAAAATTAAAAGAATAGGCTTACCTGATCATTTTATTTTACATGGTGGACAGCAAAAAATGAGATCTAAATATAATCTAGATAAAGAAGGTATTGTAAAAGAAGTATTTGATTTTTTAAATAACAGGCCGGAGGTAAGAGTATGGCCCAAAAAGAACGTATAGATATTTTATTAGCTGAAAAAGATTTTTTTAAAAGTAGGAGTAAAGCCAAAAGAGCAATAATGGCCGGAAAAATCATTGTTGATGATAAATTGATAGATAAAGCAGGAACTAAAGTAAAAAGAGATGCAAATATAAGAATTAAGGGCAATAAAATCCCTTATGTTAGCAGAGGTGGCTTAAAACTAGAAAAAGCTTTAGATATTTTTGCAATAGAAGTGAAAGATAAAGAAGTAATAGATATTGGAGCATCAACAGGTGGATTTACTGATTGTCTTTTACAAAATGGAGCAAAAAAAGTTTATGCAATAGATGTAGGTTATGGACAATTGGCCTGGAAATTACGTCAAGATGATAGAGTCAAAGTGATTGAAAGATGCAATTTTCGTTATTTAACTCGTGATGAATTAGATGTAGAAGTTCCTTTGATTGTCACTGATGTTTCCTTTATATCATTAAGATTAATAATTCCTCAAGCATTGAAATTCTTAGCTGCAAATGGTGAAATTATTGCTCTAATAAAGCCACAATTTGAAGCGGGAAAAGAGAGAATTTCTAAAAATGGTTTAGTTAAAAATAAAAAAATTCATAAAGATGTTTTAAGAGAAATTAGTAGTTTTTTTGATGATTTGAATTTAAATTTAGTTGATTTAAATTTTTCTCCTATTACTGGTTCTAGTAGTAAAAATATAGAATTTCTAATACATTTAAAAAAAGCTAATATTGATAATAACCTTGAAAATTGGTATAGAAAAATTAATGAAGTAGTAAAAAATGCCCATAAAAAACATAAGTGATTTTGAAGGGGGGAGTAGCAATTAATACTATTGCTTTAGTTGTAAATGCAGAGAAAGACGGCGCAGAAAATATAACAAAAAAAGCAATTAACATGTTTAAAAAAGAAGGAATTAATTTTTTAATTGAAGAAAATTCTGCAAAAAATTTATCATTAAATTCAACTAATATAGCTAGTTATTCTCAACTTAGAGAAGAGGCTGAGCTAATTTTGTTATTTGGCGGTGATGGTACTTTTTTACATACAGCCCATCATTTTATTGGTACTGATATACCTTTATTAGGAGTTAATTTAGGTAGCCTTGGTTTTATGACAGATATTGAAATAAAAGAATTTCAGGCAACATTAAAAAAATTACTAGCTGGTGATTATCATCTAGAAAATAGAATGATGATAGAAAGTAAAATAATTAGAAATAATAATGAAGTTTTTCATAGTCAATCTTTAAATGATTTAGTTATAAATAGAGGAGCTAATGCAGGTTTAATTGATATTAAATTATTTATAAATGATGAATTAGCAAGTTCTTATAATGGAGATGGCTTAGTGATTGCTACTCCTACAGGTTCTACTGCTTATTCTCTTTCTGCAGGTGGACCTATAGTAAATCCTAGAACAGAAGCAATTGTGATAACTCCAATTTGTCCTCATAGTTTACATGTAAGACCAATGGTTATTGGTGCAAAAGAAGAAATTGAAATAGTAGTTAATTGTAAAATTGATGACATGAAAGCTAATTCAGATGGTCGAGATAATTTTAATTTAAAAAATAATGATCGTTTAATAATAAATAAATCTAAGAAAAAAATTAAAGTTGTAAAATTTTCTGATCAAAGTTTTTATTCTACTTTAAGAAAAAAAATGAGGGTTGGTTTATCATAGTAGGGGGTGAAGTTTTGAAAAGCAAAAGACATTTAAAAATATTAGATCTTATAAAAAAAGAAAAAATTGGAACTCAACAGGAATTAGTTGCCCGTTTACATGAAGCGGGAATTGAAGTAACCCAAGCTACTGTATCAAGGGATATTAAGAAATTAGGATTAATTAAAGTTCCAGATGGTCATGGGGGCTATAAATATTCTTTGTCTACCAAGCGGTCTAAGGGTGATGTTGAGGATTGGATGAAAAAAATGATTCAGGATTTTGTTATAGAGATGGATTATAGTGAAAATATAATTGTTTTAAAAACTTTATTAGGAACAGCTGGTGGTTTAGCTGCAGCAATAGATAATTCTAAATGGGATGAAATCTTGGGTACTGTAGCTGGTGAAGATACAATTCTTTTAGTTGTAAAAAACAAAGATAATATAACGAAAGTTTTTAATAAAATTAAGGAGTTGTTAGAATAAATGTTATTAGATTTACGGGTGAAAAATTTTGCCCTCATAGAAAAATTAGAAATAAATTTTGAAAAAGGGCTAAATGTTCTCACTGGGGAAACAGGAGCCGGTAAATCAATAATTATAGGAGCTCTAGATATGTTACTAGGAGCTAGAGCATCACGAGATATTATTAGAAGTGGTTGTGAAAAAACTTATATAGAGGCGGTTTATGAACCTGAAAAAATTTCATTGATCAATGAAAAGCTTGAAGAATTAGGAATAGAAAGTGAAAAAAATATATTACTCTTATCTCGTGAAATAAAGAGAAATGGAAGAAATAGAAGTCGCATCAACGGACAGTTAGCTACTTTAACTATGGTTCGCAAAATTAGTAGTTTTTTAGTTGATATTCATGGTCAGCATGAACATCAGTCTTTATTAGATGTGAAACTACATCTAGACTTTTTAGATGATTTTATTGAAAAAGAGATTAGTTCATTAAAAGATAAAGTAGAAAATAAATATAGCAAGATCAAGGAAATAGAAAAAAAATTAGAAGAATTAGAAATTGATGAAGGTAAAAAAGCCCGTGAATTAGATTTATTAGAATTTCAAATTAATGAAATAGAAGAAGCAGGATTAGAAATTGGAGAATATGAAAAATTAAAAAACAATTATA
>JBNJDL010000004.1:0-31433 GCA_051744825.1 Bacillota bacterium
TATGGAAAATATTTATATCCAAAAGAAACCCTCCAAAAAATGGAGGATTTCTTTGAAAAAAGTATTCAAGATATTTTACCTGAATCTAAAATAAAATATTTTGTTTAAAAAGCAGGTATTATTGCTCCATCATAGTTTTCTTCAATAAACTTTTTACTAACATTACTTGTTAAAAATTTACTTAACATTCTCAATTTAATTATGATTAAATATATTTGCCACTTTATTACCAAGCCATTGTAAAATTTGTACTAATAAAACTAATATTACAATAGTTTCAATCATTACCATTGCTTCAAAACGTTGATAACCATATCTTATTGCAATATCTCCTAAACCACCTCCTCCAATTGCTCCTGCCATTGCCGAATAACTAATTAAACTAATTGCCATCAAAGTAATTCCAAGTATAATTGCAGATAATGATTCTGGAATTAATACCTTAAAAATTATTTCTACAGGAGTAGCCCCCATAGACTGAGCTGCCTCAATAACTCCTTTATCTATCTCTAATAAAGCATTATCAACAATCCTTCCCATAAACGGTATAGCCGCAACTGAAAGTGGTACTATTGCAGCACTACTTCCAATAGATGTACCTACAATAAATCTAGTAAAAGGAATAATAGCAACCATTAAAATAACAAAAGGAATTGATCTTCCTAGATTAATGATTATGTTTGTAAATTTAAAAATATATTTATTTTCAAGAATATGTCCCTTTCTAGTTACAGTTGTAATAATTCCTAAAGGAATACCAAAAATTACTGCTATTAAAATTGCTATACCTACCATATAAAGAGTTTCTTTGAAACCACTTAACATTAATTGATTGTAATTAGCAAGCTGATTTATTAATTTTATCATTATCCAACACCTCTACTATTAAATCTTGTTTTTTAAGATATTTTATACTATCTTTAACTTTAGTATAACTTCCTTCCAATTTTAAAACTAGAGTCCCAAATGGAGTATTTTGAATTTCATCAATATTTCCATATAAAATATTTGCATCTATTCCATACTTTTTAATTAAATTAGAAATTAAAGGTTGATGAGTATTTTCGCCAATAAAATTAACTCTAATGAATTTTCCTTTTTTCTGATCAAAATTAACAAATTTTTCTTTCACTTTTGAAGGTAAATCAAAATTTATTATATTTTTGATAAAACTTTTTGTTATATTTTTTTGCGGTCTAGAAAAAATATCTAAAACTGAACCTTTTTCAACTATTTTTCCTTCTTTAATAACTGCAACCTGATCACAAATCTCTTTTATCACTTCCATTTCATGAGTTATCAAAATTATAGTTAAATCTAACTTTTCTCTTATATCCTCAAGTAAATTTAAAATACTTGCTGTACTTTCTGGGTCAAGAGAAGAAGTAGCTTCATCTGATAAAAGAACTTCTGGATCATTTGCTAGAGCTCGAGCTATTCCAACCCTTTGTTGCTGACCTCCACTCAAATTAGCTGGATAACTATCTGCCTTATCCTCAAGTGAAACTAATGATAATAATTCTTTAACTTTTTTCTTCTTTTTATTTTTAGATACACCTGAAATTTCTAAAGGAAAAGAAATATTTTTAGCTACTGTTCTGGATTTTAACAAATTAAAATCTTGAAAAATCATTCCTATATCTTTTCTTTTTTTTCTCAATTTTTTTGTTGTCATAGAAGTCAAATCTTCTTTATTTATTTTAATTTTTCCTGTACTCGGTTTTTCTAATAAATTTAAAGTGCGAATTAAAGTGCTCTTTCCAGCTCCACTGGGGCCAATAATTCCAAAAATATTTCCTCTTTTAATTTTTAAATTAATATTTTTTAATGCCTCTATGTTTTTATCCTCACTTTTATAAATTTTACTTAAATTTTCTATTTCAATCATATTATCTTCCTTTCTTTTTAAATAATAATTTATATATATAAAAAAGCTATCTCTTTATTTATAGAGATAGCCCTAAAATAATAAAAACCCTCTGAGAGGGTTTTTATTCCTCTCATCTTTCATCTACTTTAAGTAGATGCAGGATTTAGCACCTTACCTCATTGGGTAGGTTGCCGGGCTTCAAAGGGCCAGTCCCTCTGCCTCTCTTGATGATTTTATTCGATTTTCTGCAAGTTATTTATTTAGTACTTTATCATAAGAAAGAATATCTGTCAAGAACTCTCACTCTAAATATCCTAAACTTTTTAAACGTTGTCTTATCATACTAACCTCTTCAGAACTTAATTCCTCACTATCTAAATTCTCACTATCACTTCTATTAAGTTCTTTAGTTGATACAAGGTCTCTCATTACATAAACAATAAATTCTGTAACACTATTAAAACCTGTATCTTCAGTTATTTCTTTTAATTTATTATACAGATTACGCGGTATTTTTATGGTAGCTTTATCAGCCATCAAAATTCCCTCCTCTTTTATTTGCTTTGATATGCTTTTTTTAATTCAACTACCCTTTCATCACTTAATCTTATATCTCCTAAATTTACATCAGAAGAATTTTCACCATGAAAATCAGAACCCCCAGTAATAAGCAAATCTAAATTTTCAGCAATTTTTTTATATTTTTTTACTGCTTTTTTATCATGTTTACTTTGATAAACTTCTATACCTTGAAGCCCATCTTTTTTTAATTCCTTTATATCTTCAAAACCCATTGCTTCTCCATGATTTATAAATTCTGGATGAGCTATAACAGCAATTCCACCAGCATTATTTATAATCTCTATAGCCTTTTCAGGAGAAAGTTTATATTTAGGAACATAAGCTTTTCCTCCATTGCCTATATAATCTTCAGTAAAAGCTTCACCTATTTCATTTATGTAGCCTTCTTTTATCATTGCCTTAGCTACATGTGGTCTACCTAAATAATCATCACCAGCAATATTTTTCACCTGCTCAAAGCTGATTTTTACTCCTGTTTTATTTAATAACTCAACCATTTCTCTTGCTCTTTCTTTTCTAGCTGAAAATATTTTTTTGCTTTCTTTAAGTAAATTAGAATCATTATAATCTATAAAATAACCTAAAATATGAATTTCAGCTTTATCTCTAAAAGTTGAAAATTCGATGGCAGGAATAATTTCTATATCAAAGTTTTTAGCTACCTCTTTGGCCTTAGCAACTCCTTCTACTGTATCATGGTCTGCAATAGCTATAGTTTTAAAATCTTTCTCTACTGCCTCTTTTACTAATTCTTCTGGTGTATAACTTCCATCTGAATATGTAGAATGTAAATGCAAATCTGCTGTCATTATAATTCTCCTCTCAAATTTATAAATAAATATATTTTAAATTCTTCCATTAACTTTATACCAAATAAGACCTAACCACTCATGAGTAGCCGCTAAATTTGCTGTTAAAGCACCTCTACTAGGAAGGTAATCAAGCCATGACAAATTATGATTATAAGAATATCCGGAAACAACTGGAGTAAAATCTATATCTAATTTAGAAAAAACAGCACTGGCTCTTGGCATATGTATAGCAGAAGTTACTAAATAAATATCTTCAATTTCATTATTTTCCATCCATTCTTTTACATAAAGACCATTCTCATAAGTAGTTCTTGCTTTTTCTTCTTTTATAATCTTATCTGAATGAACTTCCATATTTTTTAGCCATTTTTCAGCAATATCTGCTTCACTGACTCCACTTTTGGACACTGCAACTCCTCCTGTATATAAAATATCACTATTTAACTTTTCTTGCAATTCATATCCTCTTAGTAATCTTTCTAAACTATGTACTGATAGTTCTGCTTCTTTTTTTGGAACTCCATAATTTATTCCACCACCTAGTACTACTATAGGGTTTTTATCTATAGTATAAAAATTATCTTGAGCATAATACTTTTCTAAAGGAAAAACTAAAACTTGAATTCCTAAAGCAGTATACATAAAGATCATTAATAAAAGAGAAAAAACAGCAATTAATTTTATAAAAAAATTGCTTTTTATATAAAATAGATAAACAGATACAATCCCCCATAAAATTATAAAAACTCCAGGAAAAGTAAATAAAGATGAAATGATTTTTTCTAATTCTAACATATAATTCACCTATCCTTATTTTTTGGCTTATATACATTATATTAGTTTATATAAAACTCTGCAAGCAAAAAATCCCTATTACCCAAATAATGGGCAATAGGGATTTTAGAGGGATTGAAACTATATTTTAACTAAATATTTTTTTCAATTTCTGCATCATCTCTTAATTCTTCAGTATATTCTTGAACTGCACTTTGTCTTTCTTGATTTTTTATTTGAGATTTTATTTTATCTTTTACCTCAGAAAATTCTTGTACTTGAGCATCTTTTTTATCTGTAACTTTAATTATATGAAATCCTCCATTTTTATTCTCAACTGGTTCACTAACTTCTCCAACTTCTAAATCAAAGGCAACTTCTTCAAAGCTAGGTATAAATTGACCTTTAGAAATATAACCTAAATCTCCGCCTTTTTCAGCAGAAGAATCATCCATAGAATTTTCTTTAGCTAATTCTGAAAATGAACTTCCATCTTGAATTTTATTATACAATTCATCAGCTTTTTCTTTACTTTCAACCATTATATGACTTGCTTTAATTTGTTCTCCCTGCTCAAATTGACTTTTATTATTTTCATAATATTCCTCAGCTTTATCATCACTTACTTCTATATCAGCTAATACTTCTTCTTCAATAAATTTTTGTACTAAAATATCTTCAGCTAAATTTTCATCTTCCATAAACATTTTTTGATATTCTTCCATTGATTCTATTCCTTGTTGTTTCAATGCTTCTTCTAATTCTTCATCATTCATGTCATTTTGTTGTTTCATCTGTTCTATTTGTTGCTGAAATACTTCTTGTTTTTCTTCATCACTTACTTCAAGACCAGATTCTTTGGCAGCCTGTTTTAACAATGTATTATTAATTAATTCTTCTAACTTAGTTTTATTAAATTCTTCTAACAGATTTTGACCTTCTTCTGAAGAAGCAAGTAACTGTGCAAACTGTTGATTTGATTGATATATTTGCATTATTAATTGTTGTGTTCCAGCAGCTTGTTCTAATTCTTGTCTAGTCAATTCTTCCCCATTCACTGTAGCTACAACCTCGGTTTCACCTTCTTGTGAATCATCTGGACTTTCTACATTAACTTCTTGAGCCATTACACCTACACTTAAAGCAGGAATTAAAAGTGCTAAAGTAAATATTGTTAATAGTTTTTTCTTCATATTTTTGCTCCCCTTTCAAATTTGTTTATTATTTTATTCTGCTTATAAGTATAGTATAGGTGATTTATCATTTCAAACTTCAAAGTTTTTTAAAAAGCTTATAATCACTGTTATAACAAGGAAAAACAAGAATAATTAAAAACAGATTAAAATTCTTTATCTACTTCAATAAACTTTTCCATTATTATTCCAATAAGTAAAACTGAAATAAGAGTAAACACTAATCTTAGTAAAGAAAATTTTAAGCCAATAAACTTAATTTCAACTCCAATTTGAGTTGCCTTTAGTGAAGCCCAAACCCCTAAAAATGTAATAATATTACTTAAACTTGCTCCTTTTCTTAATAATTCACCTGCTAGAGGTAAAGCCACATACATTGGACCAGCTGGAATGGTACCTAAAATAATGGCTAAAAATTTACCTCTAATACCTGCACTATGACCTAAATATTTTTTTACTAAGGAAGTTGGCATCCAGACATCAGCTAAACCCATAATAACTAAAACAGCCGGTAAAACAGTTATCATTTCTTTTAAATATCTAGAGGACATATTAATAGCTGCATTAGCTCTGCTTTTAGAAAAGAAATAAAGCACTACAAATGCTATAATGGAAATTAAAATAACTTTAATTAATTTTGATAAATTATCTTTCAGATTAGGTTTTTTATTTTTATTTTGTTCATTATTTTCACTCACATTATCCCTCCTATTAAAGCAGCTATTATTATTGCAAAAATTAAAGCTAAAACATTTCTATAAATTGTTATCTTTTTTCCTAATTCTTTTAACTCGATAGGGATAGTTACAAACCCTACCATAGTCAAGGTAGTAATAAAAGCTGCAACTGGAGTATATGAAGCTCCACCTTCAATTAGTGAGCCTGCAAGTGGTAAAGCAATTAAACTTGGAATCATCATTACTGCTCCAAAAGCCGCAGAAACTACAACCTGAAGTAAATTAAACTCTCCGCCTAAATAATTTTTAATTAAATCTGGTGGTATAAAAGCAAAAATAAAACCGATCACAACTATAATCATTATTATTTGTGGACCAAGATTTAAACCCTTCATTAAAGCTTTTTTTAAAGCCATTTTAGTTTTTTTCTTATTTTTCATAAATGAATATAACAATAGTATTAATGCTATTAAATTAATAATTATTGCAACCATCAAATCACCTCAATATTTTTATTTTTAATATATATTAGTATAAATGTTATTAAAAAATATTTCAATGAGCTTTATCACACATAAAAAAAACCCTCACCTTTTTTCTTAAGGGCGAGGGTTTTATATAAAATCCTTCTTATTTTCTTTTATTTTTCTTTCCCAATTATCTCTTCTAAAAATTTGTTGAACTTTCATAGGCTATACACTTCTTTAATTACACTACTCATTATCATTCTATTCTCCTCCTCTACTATTAATAAGTAATTTACATAAGTCCTTGTGATCTATATTCTTCCATTTTTAAGTTATCTCTTCTTTCTTCTTTGTCGATTTTATTATAATTTCTATCTTCAATTCTTAAGAATTTTTTTAAACCTTTCATCTTTCCACCTCCTATTTAATTTAATTAAGATATTTAATTAAAAAGTTAATAATCATCTTAATTATTTAAAACATTCCATCAAATCTTTGAATTTCTAAATTAGCATTTCTTTTTAATTCATCTTTGTGTTCTTTACGATACTGCTTATCTTCTATTGCAAAAAAATCTTTAATTCCTTCAAATTTCATTTCTTTCACCTCCCTTAACTTGTTAAATACATTATAAACCTATTATTATAATTTGTCAAGGGAAAAATTAATATTTTTAATAAAAAAATTAATATTTTATATATTTTTTTAAAAATTTATTAAAAATTTGCTTTAGTAGAGTAAAATAGTTGAAAAATTTCAGATATTTCAGTCCATTTTTAAACTTTGTTAATTAAAAATATAATATTATTAAGGTTTAACTTTCATTTTATCAATTTACTCTGCTAAAATTGCATAATTTATTAAATTGTGAAAAAATTTAAAGCATAAAAAAAGCCACTTTTTACAGTGACTTCTTTTCTTCTTCATTATTTTTTTTCCATTCTTTATAATCATGAAGCTCATCTCTTACATCTTTTAATACATAAGCAATCACTGCAACATCATCAACAAATCCTCCTAAAGGAATTACATCAGGAACGATATCTGTTGGAGTAACAAAATATAAAATAGCAACAAAAATCATTGTTAAGGATTTTATCGGTATATCTTTATAATTACCTTTAACCCAATCATAAGCAACTGAAAACATTAATTGTAATTCTTCCCAGACATTTTTAATTGGACCCTTCTTTTTTTCAGCTTTTTCAATAGCTCTATCTAAAAGATTTTTTGCCTTATACTTGTCATTAACATATTTTTCTCCTTTTTCCTTATAATCTTCATATCCTTTTCTACCATAATTCATAAATCATCCCCCCAAATAATTTTAATTCCTTTTAACTATCCTTTCTTTTTGTAAGAAAAATTCGAGTATAATTGCAATAAAGAACATTTGAACCATCCAAAACACCAATAATTCAGGCAAAATATGAATATCATTTAATAAAATCACTTTAATATTTTCAAATATTCCTTCTAGCTCAATAGGTATTAAATTATTTAATTTTTCCATTGTATATATATCATTAATATCTACTTCTGTAATTTCTCCTCTATTTCTTTTAAACATACTAGCTCCATACATTAAGTTAAATAAAATACTACCAAAAAAACTATAAAATAAACCAATGGACATAATTGATCTCGTTCTTTTATTTTTTATTTTTTCAGTTAAACGAATAGATTCAAATTGGGTAGATTTAATAAAATAATAAATAAAAACTAAAAATATAACAATTATTGCTGCCTTTAAATAAATATTTACTCCATGTGTTATTGTCCACATTTCATCTGATAAAGTAAAATTTAAATATACTACAAAAACAACCCCAAATAATTTAGGCAAAAAGAATTTGACTTTATATTTTAGATGATTTTCTAAAAGACTAGATTTTTCTTTAATTTCTTCTGCAAAATATTCGTTTTTAGTATTTTTAAACCACTTATATAAACCAACAAAAATCATAAGAAAAGAGAGAACAAATAAAAATATACTTACTAAAATAGAAAGAGCTAAATAAAACACAACTATCATATCTTTAACCTTAGTTAATCCAAAAGTTTCTCCTAATAGATAAACAAAAAATGGTGCCAAAATAAAAACAAAAATCATTTTATAATTTGCTATCATATTATTAAAATGAGCTAAAATCCTAGTAGGTGAAAATTTAGAACTTCCTTTTATCATTTGTGTATTATATTCTTGAAACATACCTCTTTCCAAAAAGTATTTATAAATGATATTTTCATATCTTTCCCTCAATCTTTTATTAATTTTCCAACTACCAAGTTCTTTATTTAAAATATTAATTAACCTATCTTCATTACCACTTTGTAAAGCTACACTTATTTCCGAAACATATCTACTATCTTCAAAAATTATACTTTTGGCCTGTAAAATAGTTGTTTTTATAAAATCTCTTTCCAAAAAAGAAAATTGATTAACTAATTCTTGATATTCATTAAGGTTTTCAATAATTTTTCGTCCCAAATCATCAATAATTGAAAGGTCTTTTTCATTTTTGAAAGCAGAAAAATAATCATCTTTGTAAAATTCAAGATAATCCATAATTTCTTTTAATTGTCCAATAAATCTGTCACTTTTTAAATTTACTTGAGTTTTTAGTTCTTTAATTAGTTTTCCTTCACTTCTAGAAGAACTATAGCCCCCATATAAGTCAAATAAGAAATCACCTTCTACAATAAACTTATATTTAAAGATTGGTTTTAAAATATATTTTTGCAAAGCTTCAAATTCATACATCTCATTTACATTGATATCATGTAAACGACTTTCTTCTTTAAATCCAAATAATCGAATTATTCTATCTATATCAAATACATTTACCTCTTCATCCCTTGCTTTTCTATTTAGAGATAATTTTTCACTAAAAATATAACTATATAATTCTTTTAAATCTTCAGGAATTCTTTCCTCAGCCAAAATCTTTTTCTTGACTTCCTTAAAATAACTAATAAATTCTTCAGAATCTTGATCAGTTATTCTATAAGCTTTAAGATAAATTTTAATAATTTCTTTTAAAGATTCATTTTTACAATACTCTAACATTTCTTCAATGATTTTTCCATCAGGAATTTCACTAAAAATAGTGTAAAATAATTTAAAGAAGTTTTCCCTTTCTACCTTATCCCCTTTAAACCACAAAATATCAAAAGCATTTATAATTATAGAAGCTATGTGTTTATCTGCTAAACTACTCCAATTCCAATTTTGTACTAAATCAATAACTGAATATACTTGGAATTCAACTTCTTGTACATAGTTTTCTTTGTTGTCTAATCTTTTAGAATATAAAAATTTCAATTCCTGTACAAAACCATCAATTAAACGATCATTTTTGTTTAACCAATGATCTTTTTCCTCTAAAATTAGCAAAATCTTTTCTTTTATATTTAGTCCATTATTTAAATCTTTTATAAGTAAATCAAAAACTAAAAATATATTTTTTACTTCTTCAGCTTGAGCTTTCCAGGCAAAGTTTTCTTTAAAAAAAGACTTAGCATATTCAATCATTCTTCTAACTTCATATTCATCTTTTTTCTTATCTGAACGTAATTTATTATATTTTTTTGATACTTTTTGAGGTAAATTTATATAAAATTCAAGATTATAATATTTATTTTTTTCAATATTAAGCAAATTCAAATAGTCAATTATATCAAGATAAAAATGACTAAAATGGTGATCCCTATAATTAAATTTAATTTTACCTTCATCAATTTTATCTAGAATATATTCAAATTGAGAAAAATAACGCTCACTTTGATTTTCCTCATAGTCTTTTATGAATATGAAGGGTAAATTCAAAAGATAAATATTGTTTTTAAATGACCTTCTAATAAAGGCATGCAAAAAACAATCAAGATTATTTCTTTTTTTTCCTATTAAGTCAAAAACAAATATTAAACTATTTAAATGCCATCCATCTATTTCCAGTGATTTAACATATCTTTCTTCTATTTTATTTAGTATTTTATTTGTTTTAAAATGATGTTTTTCCCATTGTCCCAAAATAAAATTTTCAGCTTTAAGGTTATCTATATATCTTTTTTGTATATCATAAATTTCTTCTTCATCTTCAGAAACAACTAAAGAATTTAATATATCTTTTAATATTTTAATATCTTCTTTTTCAGGCTGTAACTCCCCATCAATTATTTTAGTCAATTTAGCATATTTATTATAATGATTAATAATTCTATCAAAAAAATCAGCTAAATTAATAGTCTGCTTTTTTTGTATATAAGATCCTTCTTCAAATTCACTCTTATACTGGTTTAAAATTTCAAATTCTTCTTTATTTGGATAAGAACAATAGCCATAATAACTACCTAAAGCTGCAAAAGCATGTTGTTGTTGGTGAATATTAACTGCATATTGAAGTTTATCCTCAATAAATTCTCGCAATTCCTTATTACCTTTAGCTGCTAATTCACCAATTTTACGAGCTGCTGCTACCCACTTAGCTCTTTGTTCAGACTTGAAATTATATTTTAATCTTTCTATTTCTTCCATACTAATGTCAGATGAGAGATAAGTATCATACTTTATTCTTTCTTTTTTTATATTTTGATAGGTATTATATCTCTTCATAATTTTTACCCCATCTCTATTAAAAATCACTTTTGCCTCTTATCGCAAAACTTTAGCAAAAGATATATTTAAGTTCATTTTCATTATAATATAAAAATTGCTATACTGCAATTTTTACACAAAATAAAAAACCTCTGCCTACTAAGCAGAGGAGTAAAATTAAGCAAATAATAGATATGAGGTAATCAGGCAACTTATGCTAATAATCAAAAAAGCAATTAAAACTGTAATAAATGGTTTAGAACCAGTTTGTTTTAATTTTTCAAAGTTAATAGTATAACCTAATCCAACAAATGCCATCATAAATAACCAATTATAAGCATTTTTCATTGAATCAATTTGTCCCGAACTTAAAAAACCTATATTTGCAATTATTAACATTATAATAAAACCAACTATTATTTTAGGAAATTTTTCCCATAAGTATTTTCCTTTATTTTTAACCATATTTTTATTTAAACCTTTTTTAACATAATAAAGGCTGTATATTAAAGCCCAAATACCTATAAAAACATTTCTTCCCATTTTTGCCATAGTCGCTATTTGTCCCGCTTCAGCAGAATGAGCAAATCCAGCTGCTACAGTAGTCCCCGTACTAAACATACTTATTCCTGCCCAAGGGCCAAAAACCTCAGCTGGAATAGAAAAAATCTGTCCAATAATTGGATAAGAAAAAACAGTTATAACATCAAAAATCAAAACTGTAGCTATACCATAAGCAATATGATTTTTCTTGGCCTGTATAGCCCCGCCTGTTGCAATAACAGCTGACACTCCACAAACTGAAGTTCCAGATGCCAGACAACTGCCTAATTTTTTATCTAAAGAAAATTTTGAAGCTAATAATTCTACAATTATCATTGAAAGTAAAATAAATACAATTAGCATCATCAAAAGTGTTGGTCCTACTTCCATTAGATCTTTTAATATTACTCTCGCACCTAATACTACAATTCCTGTTTTAAGCCATAGTTTATGAGTTTCAACAATTCCATTTTCTATTAATTCTGGAAGATTAAATAGATTTGCGCTAATAATACCTAAAGCTATAGCAATAATTAAATAACTTATATGAGGTATAAAATTACCTATATATTTTGAAATTAGCCCAACAAGGAATAAAAATATTATACCAGGTATTAAATTTATACTTTTTTTCATTATTTTTCCCCTTTCTTATTTTTAAAAATATAGTACTATATTTTTAACTTACCAGGGTATGCTAACTCCACTTAATATAATTATAAGTATAACCCCTCCTAAAAAAACTGGTAGCCATTCTTTCATTTTTATCACCTCTTTTAGTAATGTGAATTATTTCTCATTATTCTTTAAAAATATTAACTCAATTGAGAGGTGAGAATAAATATATTCTCACCCCATTTTAAGTTTTAATCTAGTTCACAAGGTTGAACATGAATATTAGCTCTATATTCTGTTTCATCCCAATAAATATGTTCTGCTACCTCAGCCTTAGGATTAAGCTCTACTCCTTCTAAAATCTTTTCTTTGAAATTATAATAACCTGCCATATCAATAAGATGTCCACCATGAAGATAAATTGGTCTATAATTTAATACTTCTGCAGAAAATTCTTCCCAATTATCAATAATTCCTAAAACAACATCTTCAGTAACCCAGTTCAAAAACATCTTACCTAAACGAGGATATTGCTTACCTGCTCTACCACCAATAGTTACTCGATAATAATCAGTAGGATTACGTTGCCAGGCTCCAGTTGGACAGGCCACTACACATTCACCACAGCCAACACAACAACATTCATCTTTTTCTATTTTTCCATCTTCATTTATTTCAAGTACTCCTGTAGCATGACTTTCACAAGCTTCAACACATTTTTCACAACCTATACAGCGGTCATATTGATATTCTGGATCAACTAAACCTATAATCCCAAAGTCATTAAAATGTCCCTTACCACAATCATTAGGACAACCTGATACACCTATTTTTATATGATATGGACTTGGAAAAATTCTTTTTTCCAACTTTCTTGCTAACTCAGTAGTATCAACATTTGCTTTAATACAATGAGAATTACCAATACATCCCATTATATTTCGAGCACCTAAATTTGGAAAACCATTTTCATCAACTTCCATATCAACTCCACACATTTCAACTTCTACACCTTCAATATATCCTTTTAAATAACTATTTACTTCATCTATATCTTCATATTTTATACCAGGGATTGAGAGAGTTTGTCTAGTTCCTATATGAAAATCTCCATTACCCCACTTTTTTGCAATATGTCTTGCATATTCAAGATAATCAGCATCTATAACAGCGCCTGGTACTCTCATCTGTAACATACATTCACCATCAACTTTAGACTGGCGAAAACAGTTAGAGGTTAATTCTCCAACATTAATATCAATATCTTTACTCATACTCATATTATTTACCTCCTAATCTATAAGATTTTTGACTTCTGGATAATTAAAGACTGGTCCATCAACACATACATATTTATCACCAATTTTACAATGTCCACATTTACCAATACCACAGGACATTTTTCTTTCAAGAGAAACCCAGATATTTTCCTCTTTAACATTTTGGGCAGCACAATTATTAAATGCTGCATCCATCATTGGAGGCGGTCCCACAATTACTACATGATAATCTTCTAGTTTATCAAAAGGAACATGATCAATACATTCTGTTACAAAACCAGTTTCAAAACCTTCTACATTTTCATTATCAAGGGTGTAAACTGTATCTGTAAACTTATTTTCATACTTTTCCAGGGCATTTTCATATAAAATACATTCTTGATTTCTAAAACCAGTTAAAAAATAAACATCTCCCATTTTATCAAAATTATTATAAAAATGCTCTAAAAGACTATTTACAGCACAGACCCCAGTACCTCCAGCTACTACAACTACATCATTTCCTTCAAACTTTTCTAAAGGAAAGTGGGTACCATATGGACCTCTAAGAAATAAATCATCACCTTCTTCTAGGCCAAAAGTTTCATTAGTTAATTTTCCAACTTTTCTAATTGTAAATTCTAAATAATCTTCGCCTATTCCACTTACAGAGATAGGTGCTTCTCCAATTTTAGGTAGTGAAATTTGAAAAAATTGACCTGGCTTGACATTTTTATCACAATTAACTCTAAAGATATATTCCTTATCTGTTTGTGGAATGATATCCATAATCTCACAAGGTTCAGGACGTAATTCATTTTCTTTTTTTGCACTTTTACACATATTTAATCCCCCTTACTAGCCTTTTAATTTTTGAACTTCCTCACTTAATTTATTTATCGTAGTTGAAAAAGATATCAATTCATTGCAAGCATCTGTACAACGACCACAGCCAACACACATGTGATCATCTCCAAATCTTTCTTTGTAATCATAAATTTTATGAAGAGTTCTGAATCTCATTCTTTCGGCTGCCGTTTCTCTAAAACTATGGCCTCCAGCCATTTCTGTAAAATCTTCATGTAAACAGCTTGCCCAATTTCTTCTTCGCTCACCAGCCTTCCCATTTTCAGTATAGGTAACATCTCTTGTTGTAAAACAACTACAGGTTACACAGGAAGCTGTGCAAGCACCACAACTTTCACAACGATCATTATATTCATCCCACATATCTAAATTATAAACCTCTTGTAAAATATCTTCACTGTCTATTTCAGGAATATTAACTTTAGTTTTATTCTCTTCAACAAAATCTGGACTGAACTCTATTTCATTTTCTCCTTTGAAATTTTCTTTAAATTCATTATTATTAACTTCTACAAATAAATTATTCTCATTAAATCTAAAAGCTAAATCATAATCTTCTGTTTTATTTGTACCCATTGAAACACAGAAACAACTTTCCCAACCTTCTCCACATTCAAGTAAAGCAAAATTAACCTTTTCTCTCATTCTTTTATAATACTTATCTTCAAAATCGCCATTTTCTAAAAAGATATTATCCATTCTTTTAAAACCATGAATATCACATGGACGAGCAAAAATTAAAAGCTCCTTATCATCCACTTCACTTTCTCTAAATTGATGTTCTGTAAAATAAAAAAGAGTTTGAGTAATAGGATGTATTACTTCCTTTGGAGAAAAATCCGACTTTTCATCATAGACTATCTCAGACATAGATTCAATTTCATCATAACGAATTACATCAGTGTCAGAATAACGTCCCTGCCCTTCTAAACGAACAGGAGCATATACTTTATAATTCTTTTTTAGTTCTTTGAGGATTTGATCCATCCTCTCATAATTTAACTGAAAACTCATATCATCCCTCCTAAATATTATTTTTCTTGAATTTAATTGTGAAAAATATCTCAATATTTATCACTGATTTAATTTTAATATGCAAACCCTCATCTGTAAAATAATGCTTTTTTATCCATTCCATAAGTAATAGCTTATGACTTTTTTAAAATTAAAAAAATTTAAACAAAAAAACCTCCTGATTTTCACAGGAGATTTTAACTAAAATCTAATTGCTTTTTTATAAATTTTGGAAATTCTTTTCTAAGACCAATTGGCTCCATAAGAGTAAATACCAATTCAGGATATTCATTTTTTAATCCAATTATCTTTTCAGGAATATCCTCACGAACATGGTAACCAGCAAAGAGGAATAAAGGAAAAATAGTGATATTAACTATTCCTTGATTTAAAATATCTTTAACTGCCTTTTCAAAATCAGGTTGAGCAAATTCTAAAAATGCTCCTTTTTTTAAATCATATTTTTTTAACTCTATATTTTTAACTAAATTTTTAAACTGTTTATTACTCTTTTCATTTTTACTACCATGACTCAAAATTATTGTTGCCTTCTTATCTTTTTTCATAACAAATTCTCCTTAATATCTTTTAGAACTTCAAAATTAGCTTCTATAGTTTTATTTATATCTTCTTTTGATAAAGCATATGAAATAAAGTTAGCTTCAAATTGAGAAGGTGGCAAATAAAAGCCTTTTTCAATCATCTTTTTAAAATAATAGGCAAAAAGTTTTTGATCACAATTTTTAACATCTTCATAATTATTAACTTTATTTACCCCAAAAAAGAGTGTAAACATAGAGCCTACTCTTGAAAAATATGCTGGAAAATTTAATTCTTCTATATTTTTTTCAATTCCTTTTTCTAAAAGTTGTCCTTTCTCTTCAAGCTTTTTATGAATTTCATTTTCTCTTAATATTTTTAAAGTTTCATACCCAGCTCTCATAGCTAAGGGATTACCTGACAAAGTTCCTGCTTGATATACAGGGCCAACTGGAGCTATATGGTCCATTATTTCTTTTTTTCCACCAAATGCTCCTACTGGCATACCTCCTCCTATTATTTTCCCAAAAGTAGTTAAATCAGCTTCAACATTATATAATTCTTGTGCTCCCCCTAATGCAAGTCTAAATCCAGTCATAACTTCATCAAAGATCAAGAGAGAATTATACTCATTTGTTATTTTTCTTAAAAATTCTAAATAACCATTTTCTGGCTCAATAACTCCCATATTACCAGTAACAGCTTCCAATATAATTGCAGCAATTTCATTTCCATAGTCATTAAATACTTTTTTTAGTGATTTTTTATCATTGAAGGGAATAACTATTGTATCTTTTGCTGTAGCTTCAGGCACACCAGGACTACCCTTTATGCCTAAAGTAGCAACTCCTGAACCAGCCTCAACTAAAAGACTGTCTCCATGGCCATGATAACAACCCTCTAATTTAACTATTTTTTCTCTTTTAGTATAGCCTCTAGCCAATCTAATAGCACTCATTGTAGCCTCTGTACCTGAATTAACCATTCGAACTTTATCAACAGAATCCACTATTTCTGTAATTAATTCTGCCATCTTTGTTTCTATTCTTGTAGGTGCGCCAAAGCTACTTCCTTTTTTTAGTTGTTCTTTTATCTTTGTTAAAACTAATGGAGGATTATATCCTAATATCATTGGCCCCCAAGAGTTAACATAATCTAAATAACTATTTCCTTCAACATCATATACTAAGGAACCTTCTCCTTTTTCGATGAAAATCGGGTCCATATCTACTGCTGAAAAAGCTCTAGCCGGACTATTAACTCCACCTGGAATTACCTTTTTAGCTTTCATGTATTCTTGTTTTGAATTCATATATTAAACCTCCATATAATTAATAATTTTAAATCCACTTAGCTACATCTTTAGCCCAATAACTTATTATTATCTCTGCTCCTGCTCTCTTAATAGAAGTTAAAATTTCTAAAGCTACTTTCTTTTCATCAATCCAGTTATTTTTAGCAGCTGCTTTAACCATAGCATACTCACCACTTACATTATAGGCAGCTAAAGGAAAATTATAATTATCAGCAACCTCTTTTATAATATCTAAATAAGATAACGCTGGTTTTACCATTACTATGTCTGCGCCTTCTTTTATATCAAGCTCTATTTCTTTTAAAGCTTCTTTTTTATTAGCTATATCCATCTGATAACTACTCCTATCACCTTTTTCAGGAGCAGAATGAGCTGCATTTCTAAAAGGTCCATAAAAAGCAGATTGATATTTTGCAGAATAAGCCATAATCGCTGTATTTTTATAGTTATTTTTATCTAATTTATTTCTAATCTTAGTTACTCTACCATCCATCATATCTGAAGGAGCAAGCATATCTGCTCCTGCTTTAGCATGAGAAAGCGCTATTTTAGCTAATTTATTTAGACTTTCTTTATTTTTCACTCTGCCATCTTCTATAATTCCACAATGTCCATGACTGGTATATTGACAAAGACAAATATCAGTAATAACTAAAAAATCAGGAAATTTCTCCTTTATTTTTTTCACTGTCCTTTGTACAATTCCATCATCCTGCCAAGCACTAGAACCGATTTCATCTTTATAGTCTGGTATTCCAAATAATATAATTCCCTTTATTCCTAATTTAACAAGTTTTTCAACCTCTTTTAAGATATTATTAATAGACATATGATAAACATCAGGCATAGCAGGTACTTCTTTAGAAACATTTTCTCCATTTACTACAAAAAGAGGATAAATCAAATCATTTTTATTTAATTGTGTTTCCCTTATCAGACTTCTAATATTTTTAGACTTCCTTAATCTCCGTGGTCTTTTAGCTAATTTCATTTCAAACACCTCTTTTATAATAATTAATTATTGCTTCATATAACCCATCAATAGTATATTCAGTAGCTATAATATCAACTTCAAAACCATTTTTTCTCGCTGTTTCTGCTGTCACAGGACCAATACAAGCAACATCACTTTTCCGTTGATTCTTTTCTAAATCTAAAATATTATTTTTTTCTTCCAGTAAATTAAGATAATCATCTAATCCTTTTTTGAAATTTTTAACTGTTGACGAACTTGTAAAGGTTAATAAATCTATTTCGTTATTAAAAAACTTCTTATAGATTTTTTTATCAATTTTTGTTCTGCAATTTTCATAAGCAACTACATTATTCACATCTGCCCCCATCTCTTTTAAAGCTAATTCTAATTTTGGGGGAGCAATATTGGCCCTAGGTAATAGAAATGATTTATTTTCAATTGCAAAATTGTTTTTTTGAACATAATCTTTAAGACCTTCCAAAATTCCTTCTGTTGAATATTTTTCTGGCAAAAAGTCTGCATTAACTCCGTAATATCTTAATCTTTCAGCTGTTTTAGCTCCAATTACTACTATTTTAATCCCTTTAAGTTCTCTAATATCTTTATCTTTTGCCAAAAGACGTTTCATAAAATATTTTACCCCATTAACACTAGTAAAAATAATAAAATTATATCTTTTCAAATTTTCTATAGCTTTATCTAAATCATAAAAGCTGGTAGGTGGATTTATTTTAATCATAGGAGCTTTTAAAACATTAGCTCCTTCACGATATAAAAGTTTAGCAAATGAAGAAGACTGTTTTTCAGGTCGAGTCACTAATACTGTTTTAGAAAAGAGAGTCTTATTTTCAAACCATTTTAAGTTTTGCCTCTCTTTAACCACTTCACCGACAATAATAACAGCAGGTGCTTGAAAATTAGCTTTCTTAACCTTTTCTTCTATATTTTCTAAATTTCCTTGAATTGTTTGCTGCTTAGATCTTGTACCCCATCTGATCAAAGCTATTTTTGTTTTATTTTCAAAATTACTGGCCAAAAGCTTTTTTCTTATTTCACTTAGTTTACTTACACCCATCAAAATGATTAAAGTATCAACTGAGCTTGCAACTTTTTTTATATCCACACTATTTTCTTTTTTATTAGCTGCTTCATGCCCAGTAATAACAGCAAACGAAGAAGAAAGATTTCTTTTAGTTAAAGGTATACCACCATAAGCCGGGACAGCATAGAAAGAACTAATTCCAGGAATGATTTCAAAATCTATTCCTTCCTTTTTTAAAACACTTGCTTCTTCACCTCCTCTACCAAAGATAAAGGGGTCACCCCCCTTTAATCTACATACTACTTTATTTTCTTTTGCCTTTTTGATAAGTAAATCATTAATTTCATCTTGAGTATAATAATGATTAGCTGCCTTTTTACCAACATAATATAATTCAGCATTATCACTGCTATATTCTAAAAGAGCATCATTAGAAAGTCGATCATATAAAACTACATCTGCCTCTTTTAGAGCTCTTTTAGCTTTCAAACTAATAAGTTCAGGGTCACCAGGGCCAGCACCAGTTAAATAAACTTTTGCTTCTTTCATAGGTCCAATTCCTCCTCTAACTCAGCAATAATCTCATTCCCACCTTTAGAAAGAATAATTTTTGCTAACTTTTCACCTGCTTTTTCAGGATTATTTCTATCACTAATCAACTCTTCTTTAATAACCTTAGTTCCATCTGTTTTTCCTACAGTACCTCTAATAATCAACTTCTTTTTATCTTCTTCTAATTTAGCATAAGCTCCTATTGGGGCATGACAACCTGCCTGAAAATATGATAAAAATCCATGCTCAGCCCAGACAGGATCAGCTATATCTTTACTTTCAATTTCTTTTAAAATATTTTCAATATAATAATCATCACTTCTTATTTCCAGAGCAATAGCCCCCTGTCTGGCTGCAGGAAGACAAATATCAGGACTAATATATTCACTTATTTCATTTTTTAACCCTAATCTTTCCAATCCAGCTGCAGCCAATATAAGCCCATCTAAATTTTTGTGCCCTTTTTTTAAATTAGCCACTCTACTTTCAACATTACCTCGAACAGCTATTATTTCCAGATCAGATCGATAGTTCAAAAGTTGAGATCGACGTCTTAGACTACCTGTTCCTAAACGAGAACCTTTGTCTAAATCTGCTATAGATACATTTTTATTATAGCGACTTACTAAAGTATCAAAGGGATTAGCTCTATCAGCTATACAAACAACTTTCACTTCTTCAGGCAGCTTTGTAGGCATATCTTTAGCACTATGTACAGCTATATCAATTTCTCCATTAAGTAAAGCAATTTCTATCTCTTTTATGAAAAGCCCTTTGCTTTGTAATTCACTCAAACTTTTATCAAGCCTTCGGTCACCTTTTGTACTAATTTTTTTTAATTCATAATTAAAATCAGGAAAAGCTTTTTTTAATTTATTTATTACAATCTTAGATTGTTTAATTGCTAACTTGCTTGGTCTTGTCCCAATTATCAACTTTCTTTTCATCATAATCACCTTCTAATTCTTCATTTATAATTTTTTCAATCTTAGCAAAAACATCTCCAGGGTTACTGACAAAATCTTCAATTAGTTCTTTTTTAGCTAGTTTATGAAAAATTCTTTTTCTCGTTTTTATATTATCAATTTTAGCTATTATTTCTTTTCTTAAAACACCTATCATTTCCAAAAAAAATTCATACTCTTCTCCAAATTCCTTTTCAAAATCCTCCCTTAATTGTTTAGAAAGAGCTGGTAAATTACCTGAGGTAGAAAATGTCAAAAGAAAATCTCCTCTATCAATTACAGCAGGTAATATGAAATCTGAAAGATTTTTATTATCTACAATATTACATAACACTTTCTTTTTATTAGAAAGTTGTGCTATTTTTTTATTCAATTTCTTCTTATTAGAAG
Organism: Bacillota bacterium; assembly: GCA_051744825.1. Lineage (GTDB taxonomy): Bacteria > Bacillota > Halanaerobiia > Halanaerobiales > DATFIM01 > DATFIM01. Next base: position 21,051 of record JBNJDL010000004.1, read on the forward strand.
CAGCAAAAACCATAAAAACATTTTCTAAATCATTTTTATGAAAGCTTCTTGGTATATATTTATAATTTAAGCTTTCATAATTATCCTTATCCTTATCTAAAAAATTACTAAAATCATCATTTAATTTTGGACTAACAATTTTTATTAAAGCTCCTGCCTTAACTAAGCTTTTAAATTTTCTAAATGCAACTTTTCCTCCACCAACTAAGAGCACCTTTTTTTTATTTAAATTCAAATTAATCGGATAATAATACATTTTTCACCAACTCAAATTCCTCTTTTTTCTTTTCACTGGCAGCAATTTCTTTTAATGAAACAGTTGGTTTATGAAGTAATTTATTAACTAACCTATGAGCTAGACAGTTAATTATTTCTTCAGGCTTATCTTCTGCGTTATCTAGCCGATGTAGAGCTCTTTTAACTTCCTTATCTTTGATTTTCTCTGCTTTTTTTCTCATTTTTTTAATAATAGGTATAGATTTTCTCTTTCTAATCCAATTTTTATATTTTTTAATTTCATTACTTATGATTTTCTCTGCCTTATCTGCTTCTCTTTTGCGCAATTCCATATTTTTATCTACTACTGCCTTTAAATCATCTATGTTATAAAGATTAACTCCAGAAATATTTTTGAAATCAGGATTAATATCTCTAGGAACTGCAATATCTATTAAAAACATAGGGCCTTTCTTTTCCAATAAAGCTTTTTTCTCAGATTCTTTATTTAAAACTAGATGTGGAGCTCCTGTTGAGGCAATAATAATATCTACTTTATTAATATAGTTTACGACACTCTTCCAATGAATGACCTCTCCTCCATATTTTTTGGCAAGTTCTTTTCCATTACTATAAGTCCTATTTGCAACTAAAACGCCTTTAACCCCATATTCAACTAAATTTTTCAAAAGCAATTCGCTAGTCTCACCAGCTCCTAAAATCATAACTTTCTCCCCAGAAAGTGATCCAAATATATCTCTAGCTAATTCAACAGCTGCATAACTAACAGAAACTGCTCTTTGATTAATAGTAGTTTCATTCCTCACTTTCTTAGATACTCTAATTGTCTCTAAAAAAAGTTGATTTAAATAACTATCTGTTAAATTTTTTTGCTTGGCATAATTATAGGCATCTTTTATTTGCTTTAAAATCTGTGATTCACCAATAACTAAAGAATCAAGTCCAGCACCTACCTTATAAAAATGTCTGACTGCAGAAAAGTCATGATTGAAATAAAGATAAGAATTAAGTTTATCTTGTTGGATATTTGTATATTCTTTTAAAATATTTAAAATCAACTTTTCACTTCTTCTCTTATTTTTAGATATAATATAAAACTCAATTCGATTACACGTCGATAAAAAGAAAAATTCATCTATAAACTGTTTATTTTTTAATTTTAAAGCAATTTCCTCTTTTCTCTCTGTATTCAATGAAATTTTCTCTCTAACTTCTAAAGGAGCAGTTCTATGATTAATTCCTATTTGAAGCAAATCCATAATATCCTCCTCCATGTATTGTGAATTATTTCTCATTAAAAACTAAAGTTTATCTACAATTTCATTTTATTATGGGGAGGGTATAATGTAAAATAATTAATTTTAATGCTAAGCATAAGTATTTACTTATCCTTTATTTAAAAATTAATTTTTATATTAAATTAATTATAATCTCTCAAAAAATCCATAAAATAAGTAAAAAAAGGTGAATGATATTTATCACTATGGTAAATTATTTTAAAATCTCTACTTATCCCTAATTCATCTAAATCAATTTCAACTAACTCTCCTCTTTTCATTTCTTCTCTTACAGCAATTTTAGGTAAAATAGATATACCCATATTAGCCATTAATGCATTTTTAATAGCTTCAAAGTTATTTAAAACATGTTTTATTTCAAAATTAATACTACTTTTCTCTAACCTTTGTTTAGCTAAATCTCTAGTACCACTACCTTTTTCTCTTAAAATAAATTTTTCTCCAGAAATATCTTCTAAGTTAATTTTGTCAGGAGATTTTAAAAAATAATCAGGACTTGAAATTAAAGCTAAATAGTCTTTTCGAAACACTTCAGTTGTTATTTCTTTTGAATTAAAAGGTCCTTCAACAAAAGCAATATCTAAATTATTATTTAATATATGGTCTACAATGTGATCAGTATTATTTATATAAAGTGGCATTTTAAGCTCTTCATGTTCTTTTTTAAACTCATTTATTAACTCTGGTAACAAATAAGTGCCAACTGTCATACTTGCTCCGATTCTCAACCTTCCTTTTTTGAGATTGGCAATTTGATTTAACATATCTTCTGATTCATTAACCATTCTAGTGATTTTTTGACTATAATTACACAACACTCTTCCACTATATGTTAACTCAAGATGATTTTTAATTCTTTCAAATAATTTTACTCCTAAATTTTCTTCCAAATTACTAATTGTTTGACTTACTGCAGGTTGAGTCATATGAAGATTTTTAGCCGCTTTTGTCATGTTTTTTGTTTCACAAACTTTTTTAAAAATTTTCAAACTTCTTAAGTTCATTTTTTCACCTCTTTTTTTTTTAACTCTTTATTTTATTATAAAGTAGAATAATTATTTCTGCAAATTTCAATTTTCATTTCTTAACTTAAAATGATATAATAAGGCAAACAACTCACTAGGAGGTTAGAGTTAATGCCTACTTATAAATTTAAATGCAGCAATTGTGGTCATGAGTTTGATAAATTATTTTTAAGTCAAAATGAAATTACAGACAAATTAAAATGTCCTGAGTGTGGAGAAGAAGCAAAAAAGCAATTCACAGCCTCTTCTGTTTCAGTTGGAACAGGTAACCATAAATGGGATAAAGAACTTGCAGAAGATCCAGAAGAATACAGAGAAATGCACTATCATGAAAAAAAAGGGAATTGGAAAAAAGCAGCTAAAGCTGCTGAAGGAGTAAGCGATTTTGCTAAAGAAAAGTTTGAAAAAAAAGCTAGAGAAGAAGGAAAATAAAATAAAGCCTGCCTCTATCATAAAAGGCAGGCTTTATTTTTATTCTTCAATTTTTCTTATAGCACTTTCTGCCAATACTTCTTGTGATATAAAAATTGGATAAGAAAAATTATTCTTATCAAAAAGTAAGGGTAACTCCGTACACCCTAATATTATTCCATCTACTCCTTTATTAATTAAAGACATTGCTATTTCAAATAATTCTTTTTGCATATTTTTATTTTGTTTAGCTGATTTAATAGCATAAATTATATCCATTAATTTTTCTTTATCTCTTTTTGAAGGTTTTAACACTTCAATATCATAGTTTTTTAATTCCTTATCATAAATACCTGTTTCTATTACTCCTTTTGTTCCCATAATTCCAAGTTTTTTTATATTATTTTGCTTACTAGCTTTTTTAGCAATTTCTTCTATCATATTGACTATTTCTATTTTAATTTCAGATTGTAATTCATCAAAAAAGTAATGGGCCGTATTACAAGGAATTATAAGAAAATCAGCTCCTGCATTTTCTAATACCTTAGCTGTTTTTATTAATTCTTTTAAAGGACTTTTCCCATCTTCTAATATAGCCTTTGTTCTATCTGGAATTTTAGGATTATTATAAATTAGTAAACGATGATGGTCTTGATCTTTTTTAGCATCTGTCTTATTAATTATTTTTTTAAATAAATCTACTGTAGCATCTGGTCCCATTCCTCCAACTACACCAATGATTTTATTATTATTTTTCATAATTTAATCATTTATTCCATATCCCAGCATCTAAATCAATAGCATCATTTAATTTTGCAACAAGGGAAGTTACTGCTAAATCACCTGTTACATTATTCATAGTTCTTAATCTATCTAAAATTGGATCTATACCAGCAACAAATCCAACAACTTCTAATGGTAGCCCTAACTGGGTTAAAACCATTGTTAACATTATTAACCCACTGCCTGGTACTCCAGCAGTACCAACACTAGCTAAAGTAGCAGTCAAAACAACTGTCATTTGTTCGCCAATTGTTAAAGCTTGTCCTATTAAATTAGCAGCAAAAATTGCGGCAACTCCTTGATACATTGCTGTACCATCCATATTAATTGTTGCACCTAAAGGTAAAGTAAAACTATAAACTGATTCATCTATTTTTAAGTTATTTTCTGCATCATTCATAGTTACAGGTAAAGTACCACTACTAGAACGAATACTTAAAGCGGTTAACATGGTGTTTTTAGCTCCACTTAAAAACGCCCAGGGAGACCTTTTCAAAAAGCCCATAACAATTATTAAAAGATAAGTTATGCTTATATGAACTATTACAGCCAATAGTAAGCCAAAAATTAGTTTTGCAAACGGTACAATAACATCTAAACCTGATTCCCCAAATACACTGGCCATGAGAGCAAATACACCTATTACACCATATTCCATAATTCCCCAGACAATTTTAAACATTACCTCAGAAACAGTTTCTACAATATCAAAAATTAAATTAGCTCCATTTTGTATTTTTTCACTACCATTTTCTTGAACCATTGCCAATCCAACTCCAAAAACAATTGCAAAGAAAATCGTCTGTAAAACATTTCCATCAGCCATAGCTCCTACTACATTTTCAGGAAATATATTCATAATAACTTCCTGAAATCCAGGAGCTTCTTCTGCTGCTATTTCTGCTTCACTACTAAGTTCTAGGCCAACACCTGGTTGAACTAAATTAGCCATTAAAAGCCCAATAATTATTGCAATCGCAGTAGTTATTATATAAAACAATACTGTTTGAACACCAATTCTACCAAGTTTTGATGGTGTTAATTTTCTCATGCCCATAATCAAAGTAAAGAAAATAATAGGTATAACAACCATTTTAAGTAATCTAATAAATATATCTCCTAAAAACTTTATAGAAGTCATACTTTCTCCAAAAATCAATCCTAAAATAGAACCTAAAATAAAAGCAGTTGCTATTCTATAAACCAACGGAATAGAACGATACTTTTGCCATAAAGACTTCTCATTTCTCATTACTCATCCCTCCTTAAAGTTTTTAGAGTTAAAAATTAATATTAAATCTAATAATAATATTTAATTTTTTCTGAAAATTTTAACCCCCCTTGTTCTGTTATTTATATAAATAGGAGAGAAAGATTTAAAAGAAAAATCCCTCTCTCCTATTATTATTTTAATATATTAAATTACTTAAGTAAAATTTACTTAACCCAATCTCTTGCTTCTATTCCTTCTTCTATTCTTTCTAAGGCTACTATATAGGCTGCTGTTCTCATATCTACATCATATTCTTCATATTTCTCATATACTTCATCAAAGGCATCTTTCATTATTCTCTTTAATCTCTCATTTGTTTCTTTTTCTGACCAATAGAAGTTATATAAGTTCTGTACCCATTCAAAATAGGAAACTGTTACTCCTCCTGCATTTGCTAATACATCTGGTACTACTATTTTTCCTCTTTCTTTTAATATTTTATCTCCCTCTATTGAAGTTGGCCCATTTGCTGCTTCTACTACTATGTCTGCCTTCAATTCTTTTGCTATTTCTTCTGTTATTTGATTTTCTAAAGCTGCTGGTATTAATATATCTGTATCTATTGTTAGTATCTCTTTGTTATCTAAATGCTCTACTCCATCTTTTTTGTATCCTTCTAATAGATTTCTTTCTTCTCCTACATAGTCTATTACATCTTCTATATCTAATCCTTCTGGATCATGAATTCCTCCACTTACATCACTTACTGCTACTATCTCACAACCTCTTTCTTTGAGCAACTCAGCTGCTGATATTCCTACATTACCGAATCCCTGAATTGCTACTCTCTGACCTGTTAATTCCTTATCTATTTCATTAAATAAATTCACTATAGTTAGAGTTACTCCTCTTCCTGTTGCTCCTGATCTTGCTTTTATTCCTCCAAGTATTGGTGGTTTTCCTGTTACTACTCCTGGAGTGTTTTTATTTCCATTTAATTTACTATAGGTATCATAAAACCAACCCATTACCTTTCCATTTGTATTTACATCTGGTGCTGGTATATCTGTTTCTGGTCCTACCATTGGGTCTATTAGTCTGAAAAATTCTCTTGCTATCTTTTCTACTTCATTTTCTGAAAGTTTAGTTGGGTCTACTTTTACCCCACCTTTTCCTCCACCATATGGTATATTTACTACTGCACATTTTATTGTCATCCAAGCTGCTAGAGACTTTACTTCATTTTCATTTACATCCTGGTGAAATCTTATTCCACCTTTTGTTGGGCCTAATACATTATTGTGTTGACAACGATAACCTTTAAATATCTCTACACTCCCATCATTCATTTCTACTGGTATTGATACTTCTAAGGTCCTCATTGGTTCTGATATTATTGTCTGTGTCTTTTTAGATAATCCCATTGCCTCTGCTGCACTATTAATCTGATGTTTCACTACTTCATAAATCTCCATTATTTTTTCCCCCTTATCCTTAATTAAGTTTAACTTATCTATAATGTTTTTTTAGAAAATCTTCAGCTACTTCTGGAAAAAGAATATATGACAATACATCCTCTTCCTTAGTAATGAAATCTTTTATTTGATCTAAAGTTTCTTCAAACTTATCATCTAATAATTCAGCTGGTCGACACTCAATTGCTTCTTCCCCATCTAATAATTGTTCTTTTAATTCAGCACTTATTTCTCCTGGAGGACGACCATACATTCCTTTTACATAATCTCTAGTTTCTTTGGAAACTAAAGCATATCTTTCACCTTTAAGTACATTAAATACTGACTGAGTACCAACTATCTGACTTGTAGGAGTTACTAATGGTGGATAACCAAGGTCTTTTCTTACTCTTGGAACTTCTTCTAATACCTCATCATAACGATCAAACATTCCTTGTTCTTTTAACTGACTTCTAAGATTAGAAAGCATTCCACCAGGAATTTGATTAGTAATAACTCTTGGATCAGTAGCAAATGAGCCTTGATATTCTTTATAATTATCTCTAATTTCTCTAAAATAACCAGCAATATCAACTACTTCATCAAGATCAATACCTGGGTCATATTCAGTATCTCTCAAGGTAGCAACTAATGATTCAGTTGGAGGTTGAGAGGTACCAGAAGCAAGTGCAGAAATAGCTGTATCAATAACATCTACATCTGCTTCAACTCCTTTTAAATAAGTCATAGCAGCCATTCCACTAGTATTATGACTATGAAGTTGGATTGGAATATTAATTTCTTCTTTTAATCTTTTTACTAATTCATAAGAACGATATGGTGTAAGTAATCCAGCCATATCTTTTAAGCAAAGAGAATCAGAACCAATTTCCTCTAATTCTTTTGCTGTTTTCACATATTGATCAATATCATGAATTGGACTTGTGGTATAAACTATAGTTCCTTGAGCATGACCACCATATTTATTAGTAAATTCAATAGCTTTTTTCATATTTCTTACATCATTTAAGGCATCAAAAATTCTAATTATATCGATACCATTTTCTATAGCTTTTTCCACAAATTTTTCTAAAACATCATCTGGATAATGACGATAACCTAAAATATTTTGGCCTCTAAGCAACATTTGTAATTTTGTATTTTTAGCTCTCATTTTGATTTTACGCAATCTTAACCAGGGGTCTTCATCAAGATAACGCATTGCACTATCAAAAGTAGCTCCACCCCACATCTCCAGGGAATGGTAACCAACTTTATCAAGATCTTCTATAACATCTAACATATCTTCTGTTTTCATTCTTGTAGCTAATAATGATTGTTGAGCATCACGTAATATTGTTTCTGTAATTTTTACAGACATTTATTTTCCCTCCTTTTTAACTTTTCTTTATCCAACTAAGGATAATAACACACCAGCAGCTATTGCTGAACCCAAAACTCCGGCAACATTAGGTCCCATTGCATGCATAAGTAAATAATTACCTGGATTAGCCTCCTGTCCTACTTTTTGACTAACACGAGAGGCCATTGGTACTGCTGAAACTCCTGCTGAGCCAATAAGTGGATTAATCTTATCTTCACTAAATTTATTCATTAATTTTGCAAATAATAAACCAGTAATGGTACCTACAGCAAAAGCTCCTAAACCTAAAACAATAATCATTAGGGTCTGCCAGGTCAAAAACAACTCTCCATTTGCTTTCGCCCCAACACTTATCCCTAAAAAGATTGTTACGATATTAGTTAAAGAATTACGTGTTGTATCTGCCAATCTTTCTGTAACTCCACTTTCTTTTAAAAGATTACCTAACATCAGTGATCCTAATAAGGCACCAGCAGACGGAATAACTAAAATACCTAAAATCATGACTGTTAAAGCAAACATTATCTTTTCTAATTTATTAACTTTTCTTAACTGAACCATTTCTATTTTTCTTTCTTTTTCAGTAGTCAACCATCTCATTATTGGTGGTTGAATTATAGGAACTAAGGCCATATATGAATAAGCCGCAATTGCAACCGCTCCTAATAATTCTGGTGCTAACTGTGAAGTTAGAAAAATAGCAGTAGGACCATCTGCTCCACCAATTATAGCAGTAGATGCTGCTTCAGGTAAGGTAAAATTCATAAAATGTGCTCCAATAAAAGTTGCAAATATACCTATTTGAGCACTTGCACCTAAAAGAATGCTTTTAGGATTTGCAATTAAAGGACCAAAATCAGTCATAGCACCTACTCCCATAAAAATCAAAGGAGGATAAATTCCTAAATCTACTCCTTGGTATATATAATACAATAAGCCTCCCTCTTCCATTAAATTGGCCATTGGAAGATTAGTTAATATCATTCCAACTGATATCGGCAATAATAAAAGTGGTTCATATTTTTTCTCTATAGCAAGATAAATAAGTATTCCAGCAATTATAAACATGGCAATTTCTTTTAAAGATAAATTATAAAATCCAGACTCAGTGACTAATCCCGACAGAAGGTTTGAGTACATTAATTACCACCAGCCTCAATCACTGCCAGTTTATCACCTTGTTTACACTTATCTCCTTCGGAAACTAATATCTTTGCTATTTTGCCATTTGCTGGTGAAACAATTTCTGTTTCCATTTTCATAGCTTCTAAAGTCATTACAACTTTATTTTTATCTATACTGTCACCTTCATTTACTCTTATTGATAAAATCTTACCTGACATAGGTGCTTCCACATCTACTCCACTTATATCATCAGTATTAACTGAAGAATTATCGTTTCCAACAGTTTCTGTCTTTGTTTCAGTATTTTCTTTATTAACTTCAGTTTTACTTTCATTTATAACTTTACTTTCTTTATTTTCTTCTAAATTTTTTGCTTGACCAACATTGATTTCCCCATTTTCACCTTTTTCTTTAATTTTTACTTCATATTCATTATTATTAACTTCAACTATATATGTTTTCATAGTCGATTACCCCCTCTTTTTTATACTAATTTCTTTAGCATTTAAATTTTGATTTTCATAGTGATTCAAAGAACTCATAATTACAGCAACCACTTCAGCAGGTATATCACCTTTAATATCAACTGATTTCTTTAATTCACTCTCAGTTTTTATATTTCTATCTTTTTTTACAGTTTTAGTAATACTTTTAGTTTCCTCTTTCTCATAGAAAAGTTTCCTAAAACTAGCAAGGATTAAAAACATAATAAACAAAAATCCAAAAACAACCAAAACACCTGTTAAACTAATAAATAAAACATGTGCTAACATAATTCACCTCCAGCTTTAAAGTGAAATAATTACTTCAATTCATTTACAAAATCTTCTAGTCTATTTAATCCTTTTTTGATGTCATCTAAGGAAGTAGCATATGATAACCTTACAAATTTATCATTACCAAATGCTTTACCTGGAATAACAGCTACTTTAGATTCTTCTAATAAAATTTCAGCAAAGGACATAGAACCATCTATTTTTTTGCTATTATAACTTTTTCCTATAACATTTTCTAAATTAATCATTACATAAAAGGCACCTTCAGGTTTTCTACAACTAATATTATCAATACTGTTTACCTTTTCGACCATATAATTTCTTCTCTCTTCAAAAGCTTTTAACATTTCTTTTGTTACTTCTTTTGATGAATTCAAACCTACAGTACTAGCATATTGAGCAATAGAATTAGGATTTGAAGTTGCATGACTTTGAATATTAGACATTATATTAACTATCTTTTTTGGGCCAGCTGCAAACCCAATTCTCCAACCAGTCATAGCATAAGCTTTAGACATACCATTAATTACAATAGTTAATTTTTTAATTTCATCTCCTAAGGAAGCAATACTAATATGCTTACCATCTTCATAAATTAATTCTTCATAAATTTCATCTGAAACAACAAATATTTCATTTTCAACAGCTAAATCAGCTATTTCTTGAAGCTCATCTTT
>JBNJDL010000005.1:0-26118 GCA_051744825.1 Bacillota bacterium
AATAAAACATTACATTTAATAAGCTATAAAAAGTTTGACAATTTATACTTTATTAAATATAATAATAAATAAAGGTGGTGATTATTATAGCTATTGTAAAAAGGATAATAGTAGATAATAAAGATCCAATTGAAGAATTTATAAATACTTTAGAGCCAAAAGATGCAGCTAAAGTATTAGATAGATTAGAATTATTAGATGAAGTTGGAATAAATTTAGGACCACCTTATATAAAAAAATTACAAAATTATAATTTATATGAATTTAGAATACAATACAGACGTAATCAGTATAGAATATTATTTTTTACTTATGATAATTTAATTATCTTATTACATGGATTTCAATATAAAGATAAAATTCCTAAAAAAGAGCTTGAAATTGCTGCGGTTAGAAAGGAAAATTTATTGAAAGAACTAAAATAAAAGGAGGTTTTAAAATGAGTGATGTTAAGTTAGATGATGTTAATAATTTAAAAAATAAAATATTTAAAAAAAATAATAAGGTTAAAGAAGAATATAAAAAGAAAAAACCTATGAATCAATTACAAAAGGAAATGATAAAGGCAAGAATAGCTAAAGGGCTTTCTCAAAAAGAATTAGCAGAATTAGTAGATACTTCTCAATCAGTTATTTCAAAATTAGAAAATGATGAAGAATACAACCCTAATCTAAAAACATTAATTAAAGTTTCCGAAGCTCTTAATAAAGAATTAAATATATCTTTAAAATAAAAAAATTAAATTGGTATACGGTATGGTACCGGGTACCTCCCGTTTTTTGTCGAAAAAAGTCCCTAATTTATTAGGGGCTTTTTTTTATGAGCAAAATTGTTAAATAAAAACTTGACTAATCCTGAGTAATATAGTAGGATATTATTGTAGAAGAAAGTTGAGTAAATTAATAAGCTTTAATTAACTTAAAAAATATATAAACAAAAAAATAACTAAGGGGAGTGTTTTTAAATGGGTAAAAAGCTATTAAAAGTTGAAAATCTCAATTCTCGAGTGGAAAATGAAGAAATATTAAAAGGAGTAGACTTAAAAATAGATAAGGGAGAAATACATGTATTAATGGGACCTAATGGAGCAGGAAAATCTACTTTAGCAAACATTTTAATGGGTCATCCAGAACATATCGTTACTGGTGGGGATATAAATTTTGAAGGAGAAAAAATAAATGACCTTGCTGTAGATAAAAGAGCAAAAAAAGGAATTTTTCTTTCCTTTCAGTATCCAGAAGAAATTGCAGGAGTAACAGTTGAAAATTTCTTAAGAACAGCCAAATCAGCTGTTAGTGGGGAAGAGCAAAATATTTTTGATTTCAAATTTTTACTTGAAGAAAAAATGGAGATGCTAGATATAGATACAGAATATGCAGAAAGATACTTAAATAAAGGTTTTTCTGGTGGAGAGAAAAAGAAAAACGAAATTTTACAGATGGCAGTTTTAGAACCCAAATTGGCAATTTTAGATGAAACAGACTCTGGCCTTGATGTTGATGCAGTAAAAACTGTTGCTAATGGTATTCAAAAATTAGCCTCTGATGAAAATGGAATTTTAATTATAACCCATCATAACAAAATTTTAGATTATATAGATATAGATTATGTCCATGTTATGGTAGATGGAAAAATAGCTGAGATAGGAGATATGGAATTAGCTAGAAAAATTGAAAAAGAGGGATATAAAGAGATTAGGGAAAAATCAGAGGAATGTAGTTATTGCTAAATTTATTGCCAGATGTGATTTTTTCAAATAGGAGGTTTTATAATGAGTGAAAAAAATAATATTAATGATATAGACAGAAGCATAGTTGATCAAAAGAATGAAAATAATTATTCTAATAGGGCTCAAAAAGGCCTAACTCCTGAAGTTATTAGAGAAATTTCCCGGGAAAAAAATGAGCCAAAATGGATGACAGAATTTCGACTTAAAGCCTTAGATATTTATCAAAATAAGCCTATTCCGGACTGGGGAGCAGATATTTCTGACCTTGATATAGACGAAATTTTAACTTATATCAAAGGTGAAGGTGATATACAAAATGATTGGAATGAAGTGCCGGAAGATATAAAAAACACCTTTGATTCTCTAGGTATTCCAGAAGCTGAAAAAAAATCTCTAGCAGGTGTTGGAGCTCAATATGATTCAGAAGTAGTTTATCAAAATTTAAAGGAGGAGTTAGTTGAGCAAGGTGTAATCTATATGGATATGGAAAGAGCCCTAAAGGAACATGAAGAGCTAGTTAAAGAAAATTTTATGCAGTTAGTTCCACCTAGTGATCATAAATTTGCAGCTTTACATGGAGCAGTTTGGTCTGGAGGATCATTTGTCTATATTCCAGAAGGTGTAGAAGTTGATATACCCTTACAATCCTACTTTCGCTTAAATGCAGCTGGTGCAGGTCAATTTGAACACACCTTGATTATTTTAGAAAAAGGAGCTAAGGCACATTTTATTGAAGGCTGTTCAGCTCCTAAGTATTCAGTAAACAATCTCCATGCTGGTACAGTTGAACTTTTTGTCAAAGAAGGGGCAGAACTTCGTTATAGTACAATAGAAAATTGGTCAAAAAATATGTATAATCTTAATACTAAAAGAGCAATAGTAGAAAAAGATGGTCTTATTGAATGGGTGTCAGGCTCATTTGGCTCAAAGGTTTCTATGCTCTATCCAATGAGCATTTTAAATGGAGAAGGTGCTCGCGCAGAATATACAGGAATAACCTTTGCAGCTTCAGATCAATATTTAGATACAGGGGCCAAAGTTGTTCATAATGCACCTCATACAAGTTCAAATATTAATGCTCGCTCAATTGCTAAAGATGGAGGCCATGCTTTTTATAGAGGACTTTTAAAAGTAAATGAAAATGCTCACCGCTCAAAATCAACAGTTTCATGTGAATCATTAATGTTAGATAATGACTCAAAATCAGATACATTACCTAAAATGGATTTAAAAACTGATGATATCGATATTGGTCATGAAGCAAAAGTTGGGCGAATTAGTGAAGAATCTATTTATTATCTTATGAGTAGAGGGATAAGTGAAGAAGAGGCAAAGGCGATGATAGTTAGAGGATTTGTAGAGCCGATTGCTAAAGAACTTCCTTTAGAATATGCAGTTGAGTTAAATAATCTCATAAATCTTGAATTAGAAGGCGCTATAGGATAGGTGATATTATGTATAAAAAAGAGTATTTAACTGAAAATGATATTTTAGATGGGTTGGTGATAAAAGATATGAGAAATTTTATAAATGAAATAAAAGATGATTATGACCTTGATAAGATTCTTTCTGAATTTGATAAAATAGAGTTACCTGAAAAATTTAGTAAAGAATTAGATTATAAAAGTGAAAAATTTAAAGAAAAAGCTTTAGTAATTCGTGCTTTAGAAAATAAAAAAATAAATAATCCTATTGAATTAGATAGTGATTATTATCCTGATAAAAAATCTTTGATAGATAATCGTTTAATAATAGCTGAAAAAGGAAGTGAAATGACCTTAGTTATAGATGCTAAAGATTTAGAAGATAAAGAAGTTTTAGAACATCGTGGAATAAATAGAATTTTAGTTAAAGATAATGCAACCCTTAATATTATTAAAATACAACGTTTTAATGATAAAATAAATAATTATGATTTAAATCTCAGTATAGTAAAAAATAGAGGAAAAATAAATTGGGTTACAGTAGAAATAGGAGCAAATCACAGTCAAAGTTATAATTTAACTAAGCTTGAAAAAGAGGGAAGTGAAGCAGATATACGATCTATATATTTTGGCGATGAAAAGAGAGAACTAGATTTAAATTATATAATTGAACATTATGGAGCACATAGTAAAAGTGAAATTGAAAGTCGTGGTGTTTTAAAAGATGAAGCTAAAAAGAATTTTAACGGCAAACTTCACTTTAAAAAAGAGGCCAGACAGGCAGATGGCTCAGAAAAGGAATATGTTCTATTAATGGATAAAACAGTTAATTCAAATTCCACTCCTGCATTATTTACTGAAGAAGACAATGTAGAAGGTGAGCATGCTGTTAGTGCAGGACAAATTGATGAAGATAGATTATATTATCTTATGAGCAGAGGCTTTGATGAAGTTGAGGCCAAAAGATTATTAGTTGAGGCAGCCTTTAATCCTATTTTTGAAAAAATACCTCTTAATGAATTAAAAGGAAGTGTTATGAATGAGGTTAAGAGAAGACTTGAAAAATAATAACTTAGAGGAAATAAAAAATGATTTTCCAATTTTAAAAGAGGAGATTAATGATCAAAAACTACATTATTTAGATAATGCTGCTACAACTCAAAAACCTAAGTCAGTCTTAAAGGCAGTTGAAGAATATAATCATAAATTTAATGCTAATCCTCATCGTGGTGCTCATAGTTTAAGTGTAAAAGCAACTAGTGAATATGAAAATGCCAGGGAAAGGGTTGCAAAGTTTATAAATGCTAATTTAGCTAAAGAAATTATTTTTACAAAAAACACTACTGAGTCACTAAACTTATTAGCCTATTCTTTTGGAGAAAAAGAAATAGAGGCTGGAGATGAAATTTTAATAACAGTAGCTGAACATCACAGTAATATTTTGCCCTGGCAGCATTTAGTTAAGAGAAAAGAGGCAAAGTTGAAATATTTGAATGTTGATCAAAATGGTGAAATTTCATTTTCTGAATTAGAAGAAAAAATTACTGCTAAAACAAAAATTTTGGCCATAGCTCATATGTCTAATGTTACAGGAATTATAAATCCTATTAAAAAAATCACTGAATATGCCCATAAAAAGGAAGTATATGTAATAGTTGATGGAGCTCAAGCTGTACCTCACCTTAATGTAGATGTAGAAGATTTAGGTGTGGATTTTTATGCTTTTTCAGGGCATAAAATGCTTGCTTCAATGGGAATTGGAGTATTATATGGCAAAAAAGAACTATTAGAAGATATGCCTCCTTTTTTAGGTGGAGGAGGAATGATTGAATATGTAAATAAAAACAGTTGCAGTTATGCTCCTGTACCTGAGCGTTTTGAAGCTGGTACTCCCAATGTTGAAGGAGCAGTTAGTTTGAAAGCAGCTATAGATTATTTAGAAAAAATTGGGATGGATAATGTCTTAGCTCATGAAAAAGAATTGCTAGACTATGCTTTTAGTAAATTAGGAGGACTTTCATATGTAGATATATATGGAGCTGAAAATAGTAAAAATAAAGGTGGAATTATTTCTTTTAATTTGGATGGAGTACATTCCCATGATTTAGCAACAATTGTTGATAGTGAAGGAGTTGCTATTAGATCAGGCCATCATTGTGCTCAACCACTGATGAAGGAACTTGATATTAATTCTTCAGCTAGAGCCAGTTTTTATCTATATAATGATAAAGATGATGTAGATGCCTTAGTTAAAGGAATAAAAAAAGCAAAGGAGATGTTTGCTAATGGATCTTAATTCTGTTTATACAGAGCTCATTATGCATCACAATAATAAAAAAGAAAATAAAGGTGAGTTGGAAGAGGCTGATATCAGTGAACATGGCCATAATCCTAGTTGTGGTGATGATATAACCCTTCATTTGAATATAGAAGATGATATTATAAAAGAGGTTTTATTTAGTGGAAGTGGTTGTGCTATCTCTCAAGCTTCAACCTCGATTATGATTGATTTAATAAAGGACAAAAAAGTTAAAGAGGCTTTAGAATTAGTTGATATTTTTATAGATATGATAAAAAAAGATATAGATGATAGAGAAGAATTAAAGAAATTAAAAGATGCAAGGGCTTTAGAGAATATATCAAATATGCCAGCAAGGGTTAAATGTGCAGTTTTAGCCTGGCATACCTTAAAAGAAGCACTAAAAAAATAATGGTACCCGGTATGGTACCGGGTACCTCCCGATATATGTCGAAATTTGCTTCATAGTTTTTTTATTTTAATAAATAAATTATTGTAAAGATTATGAAGGAAAAAGCTAAATAATATTGAATAATATTATTAATAGTAAGAAAATTTATTTAATTAAATAACAAAATCATTGAGGTGATAAAAATTTTTAGTTCTAAAAAGAAGTATATTTATGCAAACGTTTTCGTAGTTTCATTAGTCTTTTTTGCAATCTTATTTTTCACTACTTTTGTTCAAGCAGCTCCTCCAGGAATGGTAGATGTAACTTTTGAATTCGATCCTTCTGTAGATGATGTTGAATCAGTTCATCTGGCTGGTTCATTTAATGATTGGTCAAAAAGTGCTGATCCAATGACTGATGAAAATGATGATGGTCTTTATACAATTACAAAATCTTTAAAACCAGGTGAATACACTTATAAATTTGTAGTAAATGGCAACAAATGGGTTCGTGATCCAAATAATAAAAAAACTGTAGATGATGGTTTTGGCGGAGTAAATTCAGTTTTAGAAGTAGAAAAAGAGAAAAAAAAGGTTGAAAAAACAACTGTAGGTGATGGGAAAATAGCTAGCTCTTCATTATGGCATGATCCAGAACAAAGAAAATTTTTGAATAGAACTGGAAAAGATAGCTATTCTTTTAGCTTGCAAACTCATAAAAATGATTTAACTAATGTCTATCTTCTCTACCAAGAAGGTGAGAGACCTAATATGGTTGAAATGGATAAAAAAACAGAAGATGATAGTTATAGTTATTGGCAAAGAGAAGTTGAATTAGAAAATGATAAAATTGAATATAGTTTTTTAGTATTTGATAATCAAAATCATAGTTATTTTTCAGAAAATGGAGCAAGTAAAAATGAAGTTGAGGTATTTGATTTAAATAAGGAAGAGCAAGTTGTTTTTAAAACACCAGAATGGGTAAAAGAAGCAGTTTTTTATCAGATTTTTCCAGATAGATTTAATAATGCAAATAAAGAAAATGACCCTGAATTAATCGAGACATATAAAAATAATGAAGAAAGATATGAAAATATAACTCCTGAATGGCATCAAGGATTGATGTTTAGCTCACATCACTATATAGACCCAGAAAAATTTAATGATCAAAGTTCACAAATTTATCCTAAATCAGGTTGGCATATTAAGTACGGTGGAGATTTGCAGGGAGTGGAAGAAAAATTCGATTATCTTAAAGAACTTGGAATAAATGCAATTTATTTTAATCCAATTTTTGAAGCAACAGCAAATCATCGTTATAATACGGCAGCTTATGAATTAATTGATGATAATTTGGCAATAAAAGGGGACCATAAAGCTTCAGAAGAATATTTTAGAGAATTTATAAAAAAGGCTCATGAAAATAATATAAAAATTGTCTTAGATGCAGTGTTTAATCATAGTGGATACGAACATTATGCTTTTCAGGATGTTATAGAAAATGGTCGTGATTCAAAGTATTGGGATTGGTTTTTAATAGAAGATTATCCGATTAATACTCTTTATGAGCAGAGAACTGAAGGGAAAGATCCAAATTATGAATGTTGGGCTGGTTTTGGAGCTCATCCAAAATTTGATGTAAATAATCCAGAAGTTAAAGAATACTTTTTTGAAATTACTAGAAAATGGATGGACCCCAATGGTGATGGAGATCCTTCAGATGGAATTGATGGCTGGAGATTAGATGTAGCCAATGAAGTAAAAGACACTAATCCTGAATTTTGGATTGAATGGAGAAATTTAGTTAAAGAAATTAATCCAGATGCTTATATAACTGGTGAAATTTGGAATAATGCATCTCAATATTTACAGGGAAAAGAATTTGATGGTGTGATGAATTATAAATTTAGAAATGCTGTTTTAAATTTCATTGGCAAAGGTGAAATAGGAGCTGAAGAATTTGTTAACTCAATAAATGAAACAAATATTGATTATCCTGAACAATCTATTTATGCTTTACAAAATATAATTGATAGTCATGATACAAAACGTTTTTTGACAAGTGCAAATAAAAATAAAGGGCGATTAAAATTAGCAGCTTTATTGCAGTTTACTTATCCAGGTGCTCCTATGATTTATTATGGTGATGAAATAGGAATGGCTGGAGGCTCAGATCCAGACAATAGAAGAACTATGATCTGGGAAGAAAGACCTAATGGTGAAAAACCTGATCAAGATCTTTATAATTATTATAGTAATTTAGCTGAAATTAGAGAAAATGAAGAAGTTTTAATAAATGGAGAACTTTCATTTATTATTCCTGAAGAATCCAGACAGGCTGTTATTTTAGTTAGAGAAAATGAGAATGAAAAAATATATACAGTTATAAATGCCTGGGATAGAAAGCAAAATATTAGTTTTGAACTTCCAGAAGAAAAATCAACTGTTAAAGATTTAATCACTGAACAGGAATTTAAAACTGAAGGTTCTAAGCTAAATATTGAAATAGATAAACTATCAGGAATGATTTTTAAGTTTTAGGTTAAAATAACAGGAGAAACCTCCTCCCCCTTGCTTTTGGGCAAGGGGCTTTTTTAACAAATAATTTGTAGCAGATAAAAGTTATATTAATAAAAAGTAGAGGTGGTAAAGTTGAATTCACTTTATAATTTTTTAGATACTCCTTCACTTTTAATTGATTTAGATCAAACAAAAAGAAATATTAAAATGATGCAAAAAAAGACTGAAAACTTAGGAATATCTTTAACTCCACATACTAAAACTCACAAAATGCCTTATTTTGCAAAAATGCAAATAAAAGAAGGGGCCAGAGGTATTGCTGTAGCAAAAATTGGAGAAGCTGAAGTTATGGCTGAACACGGAATAGATAATATCTTTATCGCAAATGAAATTATAGGTATATCTAAATATAAGAGAATAAAAAAATTAAATAAGAAGATAAATATTAGTGTTGGGGTAGATAATAGGGTTCAAATTGATCAAATTCAAAAAGTATTTTCAAATGAAAAAGAAGCACTAGAAGTTTTAATTGAATATGAGGTTGGTGAAAATAGAACAGGGGTTATTACAGATGAACAATTAATTGATTTAGTAAACTATATTAAAGAAAAAAAGAAGGTTAAATTAAAGGGTATCTTTTCACATGAAGGCCATACTTATAAAGCTAAAAATCGTAATCTGGCTAAAAAGTTAGCTGAAAAAAGTTATAGAAAAAGCATTGAGGCAGCTAATATTATAAAAAATATGGGAATTGACATAGATACTATTAGTGTTGGAGCTACTCCTTCTGTTATGAATGGAGCTTATGTAGAAGGGATTACAGATTTTAGAGTAGGTACCTATATATTTATGGATTTAGGTCAGGCTAAAGCTATAGGTAGTTTTGAAAAATGTGCTGCAACTATATTAGCTACAGTTATATCTAAACCTACTAAAAATAGAGTGGTTTTAGATGCAGGTGCTAAAGCTTTAGTCCCTCAAAATCGTGATTCTGGAATATGTTCAACTAATGGCTATGGTTATGTAAAAGATTCTGATAATGTTTATCTAACAAGGCTATTTGATGAACATGGGATAATCAATGATAAAAATTTTCAAAATGAAGTAAGTATTGGTGATAAAATTGAAATTATACCTGCTCATATTTGCCCAACAGTAAATCTTTATGATGAGGCTCAAGTTGTTGCTAATGGAAAATTAATTAAAAAAGTTCCTATTTTAGCGAGGGGTAAAACAAAATAACGTAAAAAAATTGAATAAAAGCTAATTGACATATGTTCAAAATAACGATATAATAAAAATGCAGAAATTTATTATAAAATTTATACTAGTAAAAGCGGTGATTAATATGAAACTGAGCTTAGATTGTATTCCCTGTATTTGTCGGCAGGTGCTTGAAGGAGCAAGAATGGCAACAGATGATGAAGTTTTGATTCGTGAAATTTTAAATCATTATGCTAAGATGGTGCCTGACATTGATGATAATACTAAAGCACCTCTTGTTGTAGAAAAAATGCAGCAATATATAAAAGAAAGGACTGCTGTAGATGACCCTTATCAAAATTTGAAAAATGAAAATTTAAAAGAGGCAGAGCAATATTTACCTCTTGTAAAAAGGGAAATAAAAGAAGCTAAAGACCCAGTATTTGCTTCATTAGTAATGGCAGCTATGGGTAATTCTATTGATGCTGGAGTTACTTTAAATGTTGACATTGAAAAAAATATTGAAAATGCTTTAAAAAATGGTTTTGAGGAAAGCGATTATAAGCAATTCAGCAATGAACTTTCTGAAGCTAATAATTTGTTAATAATTGCTGATAATGTTGGTGAAGCCCTTTTTGACAGGATTTTATTAAAAGAGTTAAATGATTTTAACTTAAATATCAGTTATGCAGTTAGAGATATACCTGTATTAAATGATATAAGCAAAAAAGAAGCTTTAATGCTTGGAATTGATGAATATGCTAAAGTTATTTCTAGTGGTAGTAAGGCTCCTGGGATGATTATGGAAGAGGCTAGCAAAGATTTTATAACAGTTTATGAAAAAGCAGATATTATAATAAGTAAAGGCCAGGGAAATTTAGAAGGATTATCAGAAGTTGATAAAGAAATATATTATCTTTTAAAAGCAAAATGTGAATTAGTAGCTAATTTATTAGAGGTTAAAGTAGGGGACTTCGTTTTTTTAAAAAGATAATTAGGAGGCGATATAATGGCATTAAGAATTGCATGTGCTACAGATGATGGAGAAAAATTTGTTAATAGACATTTTGGAGATGCAGATTATTATTACATATATGAGTTAGATGAAAAAAAGGCAGAATTTATAACAAAAATTGATAATAATTCAGTAGAAGAGGAAAAACATGCTGATCCTAAAAAAGCTAAAAGCGTTGTACAGATTTTAAAAGAAGAAGATGTGCAATGTGGTGTTTCTTGCGCTTTTGGCCCTAATATAAAAAGGGTTAAAAAACATATTGTTCCTATTATTATGGAAAATAATAATTTAGAAGAAGGTTTAAAAAATTTAGTTTCAAAGTTTTCAGACATAGAAAAATCCTGGAAGAAAGGGAAAAATAGAGAACATATTAAAATTAATTAATAACTTGTTAAAAAGTGAAAATTTTTGACAGGACAACTAAGAAGTGTATATAATAAAAATACATAGATAACTATCCATGGAACAATATAGTTAATTGTTTCCATGGATTTATTTTTTTAAAGAGGAGGAAGTTTGGGTGGAAAATGAAAAATTAAAAGAAGTAAAAAAAACATTAGCTGTAATTTTATTTTTAAATATATTTGTTGCTATATTAAAAGTTGTTTTCGGCTATTTAATAAAAAGTTCTAGTATGACTGCAGATGGTTTTCATTCTATGACAGATGGCCTATCAAATGTGATTGGGTTAATAGGTATACATTTTGCTGCTAAACCCGCTGATAAAGACCACCCTTATGGTCATTATAAGTTTGAGTCAATGGCTAGTCTTTTTATTGGAGGAATGTTAACTTTTTTAGGTATTAATGTAATAAGAGAAGCTATTCCTAAATTAATTAATCCAACAGTACCAGAAACTACAACTACAAGTTTAGTAGTTTTAATTATAACAGTTTTAGTAAATATATTTGTAGCTAGTTATGAGCTAAAAAAAGGAAAGAGTTTAAATAGTGAAATTTTAATTTCTGATTCTCATCATACTAGAAGTGATATTTATATTTCGGTAGGGGTTTTATTAACTTTAATTTTAATTAGATTGGGTGTACCTGCAATTATAGATCCAATAGTATCTTTAGTTGTTGCTGTCTTTATATTACATGCTGCTTATGAAATATTTGAACCAATCACAGGAGTGTTAGTAGATAGAGCAGTTATTGATCCTCAAAAAGTAAAAGATGTGATAAAAGATTTTGATCATGTTAAAGAATGTCATCGAGTTCGAAGCAGAGGAAAAGCAGATGCAGTTTATGTTGATTTGCATTTAGTAGTAGATTCAAATTTAAATATTGAAGAATCCCATAATTTGACTCATGAAATTGAGGAAAGTTTAAAAGAGGAATTAAATGAAGATATTCAAGTATTATTTCACCTTGAGCCTGAAGAAGAAATGTTGTATGATAATTAATATAAGTTGAGAGATGGGGTGTTTAAATGGCTGGAGAAAGAGAAATTATTATAAATTTATTATTAATTGTAGCATTAAGTGGTTTAATAGGTTTTGAAAGAGAAAGACATGAAAGACCAGCAGGGTTAAGAACCCATATATTGGTTGGAGTTGGAGCAACTATTTTGATGATGATTTCAATAAGTATGAATAAAGTTTATCCTTTGTCAGATGCAGGTAGGATTGCAGCTCAGGTAGTAAGTGGAATTGGGTTTTTAGGAGCAGGTACAATAATAAAAGAAGGATTTTCTGTTACAGGACTTACTACTGCAGCTAGTCTTTGGGCTACTGCTGCTATAGGTTTGGCTGTTGGGGGTGGCTATTATTTACTCGCTTCAACCACTACTTTATTTGTTATAATAGCTTTATTTGTTTTAAATAGATTGGAATTTAAATTAGGTGATAAAAGCTATCAAATATTAAAATGTCAGGTAAAGGATAGACCAGGTGTTTTAGGTGAAATTAGCACTATTTTAGGTAAAAAAAATATTGATATTAAAGATTTAACTATGGAAAAAAATGAAAAAGATAAGGAAAAGCTCTGGATTGAGTTTACTTTAAAAACTCCAAGAGAAGAAAACATAGATTCATCAACTGTAGAATTATTAGAAATAGAAGATATAATAGAATTGAAGTGGGAGGATATATAAAAGCATATGAAAAAGAAAAATATTTCTATTAAAAAAAATTCATATAGAGATGAAATTCTCAATGGACCTATTACTTTAACTTTAATGAAATTAGCCTGGCCAATAATGATAACAAACGGAATGCAGGTGCTTTATAATATAGCAGATACTTTTTGGGTTGGTAAAATAAGTGCCCAGGCTGTTGCAGCAATTTCGATTTCTTTTCCAGTAGTTTTTTTATTTATTTCAATAGGAGCTGGAATTAATATTTCCGGTACTACTTTAGTAGCCCAATATACAGGAGCAGGAGAGAGTGAAAAAGCTGATAAAGTAGCAACTCAGTTATTTGTTTTTATTTTTACATTATCTATTATACTCTCTTTGACAGGTTTTATTTTTAATGAAAATATATTGCATTTAATTGGAGCTCCTGAAGATATTATGGAGCAAGCCACTAATTATTTAGAGATATTTTTTATTGGTTTACCTTTTATGTTTTTATTTTTTGTTTTTTCTGCATTATTAAGAGGTGTTGGTGATACCAAAACTCCAATGAAAATGATGATACTCTCAGTAGCAATTAATCTTATAGCAGACCCATTTATTATATTTGGCTGGTCTTTTTTTCCAGAATTAGGTGTAAGAGGTGCTGCTTTAGCAACAATTTCTTCAAGGGCAATTGCAGGATTATTTGGAATGTATTTATTATTTAGTGGCAAAAAGGGCATACATATTAAGAAAAAATATTTGAAGCCTGATTTAAATATGTATAAAAAAATTCTCAGAATAGGAATTCCTTCGGCAGGAGAAAAATCTATGGCAGCAATTAGTATAGTTCTCTTTATGGGAATTATATCTCGTTTTGGAACTATGGCAGTTGCAGCTTATGGTATAGGACATAGGGTGATGTCTGTAGTACGGATGCCTGTCAGAGGCTTTGGAAGAGGAACAACTACTATGGTTGGACAAAATCTTGGAGCTGATAAAATAGATAGAGCTGAAAGATGTTCGTGGATTGCTACAGCAATAACTTTTTTTGCATTGATTTTGATCTGGGTTGTTATGATTATTTTTCCTGAACAAATTATCGGGATTTTTAATAATAATCCAGAAGTTATAGAAATAGGAAGTTCATATTTAGTAATTGCTGGTTTTTCTTTTGCTTTTATAGGAGTTAGACTTGTTATTGGAAGTGCTTTTAGAGGAGCAGGTAATACATTGGTAGCAATGATTTTAGCTATAATTGCTCTGATAATCTTAAGAATTCCCCTATCCTATTTCTTATCTGTAAATTTAAATTGGGGTATTAATGGTGTCTGGTGGGGTATGCTTATCGCTAATGGTATTGCAGCTATACTTGGAGTTTACTGGTTTCAGAAAGGTACCTGGAAAGAAAAAGAAATTTAAAAATAACTCACCTCATCCCTCAAAAATTTTGGGAGATTTTATTTTTTTGCAGAAATTTGCAGGTAATTGTTTAATTTTGGTGAATTATAACTTATAAGCAAAAATAGGTCTAAATAACTATTTTTAAATTTAGAGGTGGGGAAATTGTATAAATTTTTGAAAAAATACCGATTTTTAGTAATTGTTGCTCTGGCTATTGTTATTTTTATAATTTCATACATAAATTATAGTAATTCTAAAAAATTAATTAAAGAAAAATATGAAGGAAGACAAAAACTTGTAGAGAAAAATATATTAGAAACAGTTAATTATATAAATGATTCTTATCAAATTGCTGAAGAGCAATTAAATTCAGAAATGAAAAAATATTCACAAATAATGAGAAAAAAATATAAAGAAAATCCTGATGTGATGAGCTGGGACTTAGAGAAATTAAAAAAAGAATTTGAAGACTATAATATTTATATTATTAATAAGGATCTAAAAATAATCAGATCAACTTTTAAAGAAGATATTGGTCTTGATTTTTCAAAATATAGTAGTTTTACAAAAATATTAAAAAGAAGATTAAATAGTGATACTTTTGCAGCAGATCGTTTAGATCTGGCAACTTCAACAGGAGAAATAAAAAAATATAGTTATATGCCCACTCATGATAATAACTACTTATTAGAATTAAGTATAAATGTACAGGAAAAATATCCTTCACTTAGAAGACTAGATATATTTGGAGATGCAAGTGATTTGACTGAAGAATATGAAATGGTAGAGGAAATATCATTTTATTCTGTAGAACCTATTCATTATAATGTAGGTAAATTACGAAGTAGTAAAAAGCCATATATTAATCCTGATGTAGCTGAACTTGAAAAGAGGTTAGCAAGCCAAACAATTATCAGTGATGAGATGCAGAATAAAACAATAAATACTAATGACGAAAATCATACTTACAAATTCTTTCCAGCTTTTATTGCAGATAAAGATGAACAAATAAAGGGGTGGAATTCATATGTAGTTGGATTAATATATAATAATGATGTAATGGCTAATGAAATGGATAAACATCGAAATCTATATAGCTTAAATATATTTTTAATGATCATAGTTTTTGCCGTATTTATAGCAATAGTAGTTTATTTATTAAATAAATTTGAGTATCAAGCCTATCATGATCAACTTACTTCATTGGCTAATAGAGAGTATTTTGAAGATAGATTTTTAGAATTAAAAAATAAAGTGGCTAATAATAATAAAAAGATTGGGATATTATTTTTAGATATAGATAAGTTCAAAAAAATAAATGATGAATATGGCCACAATATAGGAGATAAAGTTTTAAAAGAAGTAGCTATGCGTTTAGAGAAGAACTTAAAAAATAAAGATTGTCTGGCAAGATTAGGTGGAGATGAGTTTGTCATAATGATAGCTGATATAAACTCAAAAAAACAGTTGTTTAAAGTAGCCAAAAGGGTAGTTAAAGCTTTTGATACCACCTTAGAAGTTGGAGAAAAAGAATTCAATATTAAATTAAGTGGTGGTATCAGTATTTATCCTACAGATGGAAAGAATTTGGAAAAGTTGCTCCAAAATGCAGATTATGCTATGTATAAAGCTAAAGAAAAAGATAAGGATTTAGAACTTAGTGATGATCTTAAATAAATAATATCGACAAATTACAATATAATTTGCTATTAAGAGGTGTTTATTGATATAATAAATGTAGTATAAAAATTGAGTGATTCACTAACAATAATTTTAAGTCAAAAAAAAGGAGAAAAAAATGAAAGAAAAAATTGCTATAGTTACAGACAGTACTTCTGATTTGAAAAGAAAGGATTTAGAGAAATTAGGAATTGAATCTATTCCTTTGAAGGTAGTTTATAGTGATAGACAATATCATGATCGAGTTGATATTAAACCATCTGAAGTTTACGATAATTTAGATGAAGAAGTTCCTACAACTTCGATGCCTTCACCAAAGGATATAGAAACAGTGTATTCTCGTTTAAAAAAAGAAGGATATACTCATATAATTTCTATTCATATTTCTAGTGGTCTTTCTGCAACTTATAGTAATTGCAGAATGGTAGCTGATCAAATTGAAGGTATTGAGGTAAAGGTAATTGATTCAAAAATGCTTTCTATGGGCTTAGGTCGCTTAGTCTTATATGCTAATAAATTATTAGAAAAAGATGAATATAACTTTTCTGAATTAGTAGAAAAAATAGAAGAGCAAAAAGAAAGAATTGAAGTATATTTTGTAGTGGAAACTTTAAAATACCTCAAAAAAGGTGGCAGAATTGGCAAAGTTTCTGGTACTATCGCCGAAATATTAAATATTAAACCTATTATATCTATTGACGATGAAGGTGAATATTTTACCTTTGATAAAGTACGAGGTAGAAGTAAGTCTTTAGATAAGATGTATAATATCATAAAAGATAAATTAGAAGAAGGAAAAGAATATTATCTTGATATAATGAATGCAGCAGCAGAAAGTGAAGCAAAGAATTTATTAGCAAAATTTAGAGAACTACCTTCAATAAAAGAAATTTTCTTAGGTGAAATAAGTCCAGTAATGGTTGTTCATACTGGCCCTGGTCTAATAGGACTTGTTTTATCTGAGATAAGAAATTAAAAAATTATAATAGAATATGAAATTAAAAGTATCCTTTTAATTAAGGATACTTTTTTTTTGTAAAATAATTTGTTATCAATATAACAAACTCTTATACTATATAATGCTTTATTATTTTATAAAGTTCATTTATTAGTATATAATATATTTGAAAGCAATTAAGAATAACATATATTTGTGAAAAATATCATAGTATAAGGTAGTTAGAAATAAAAGGGCTTTTTTTAAAATATCTTGAGAATTCAAGTACAAAGTCTAAAATTATTAATTAATTTATTTCTATACCATAACTGATATTAGCTGCTAACTTATTTAAGGGGGGAAAGAAATTGAAAAAAGGAGAAAAAGTTTTAGGGTTTGTTGCAATATTAGCATTATTTATTTTTGGTAGTAATTTTTTAAAAACTGATATCTTATTTTTTAGATTATTAGTTGGAGCTGGTTTAGGTTATTCACTTGCAAGAGCTTATACAGGTTTTGCTGGAAGTGTAAACAGAGCTTATAGAACTGGCTCAACAAAATTAATGAGAACTTTAATGTTTATGTTCTTTTTGACAGCAGTAATAGTTGCTGGCTTTTTGTTCAAATCTGATCCACTATCATATAATCTCTGGATTAGACCTATTAATTTAGGACTTCTTATAGGTGGATTTTTATTTGGATTTGGAATGTCTCTTTCCGTTTGTTGTGCAAGTGGAGTTTTAACAGATTTATCACAAGGTTTTCCAAGAGCTTTTATAACCTTAATCTTTTTTGGATTAGGAGTATTTGTTGGATTTCCATTTCAAAATATGGCTGATTGGATTAGAAGATCGTGGATTGATACTCCTGTTGGTGATCAATTAGATGGAGGAGTGTTTTTGCCAGATTTATTTAAATGGGATGGTATGGAAGGTTATCTAGGAGCCTTGCTTTTCATAGGATTGTTATGTGCAATTGTTTCTTTCATTTCTTACTATTATGAAAAGAAACAAAAAGAAAAAGGTAAATATGTTGGTCATATGATGGAAAAACAACAGGAAAATAGAGATAAAATGGATTTGGAAAAGCATGGAGTATTTAGTACAGAAACTTACAAACATTTATTTATAAAACCCTGGACTCTAAAACAAGGTGCAGTTGTAATTATAGTACTTTTTGCAGTATTGATGGGAGTAACTGGTGCAGGTTGGGGAGCTTCTCAACCTTATGGTATTTGGTTTGGGAAAATACTAATGCTTTTTGGTGTATCTGCTGAAAGTATTTCTGAATTTGTAAATATGGCACCTGATCCTTTTGAATTACCTTTTTTCCAACATCAAATTTCTGTACAAAACTTTGGAATTATAGTAGGAACAATTATTTATCTATTAACAGCTGGAAAATTTGGTGAAGCATTCAAATCAGGCTGGCAAATTACTGGCAAAGAAGTATTTGTATATGCCTTAGGTGGAATTACAATGGGTTTTGGAACTCGTCTTGCAAATGGCTGTAATGTTGGAGCATTATATACACCAATTGCTAATCTTTCCTTATCAGGTTGGTTTTTCCTTATAACTATGATAATTGGAGGAATTGTTAGTAACAAGTTATCAGAAAATGTATTTAAAATGTAATTTTAGTTTAAATATAATTTTAGCTTAATAAGTATTAGCGGTAAAAATAAGAATCAATTATATAAATATAAATAAATAATTAGGAGGAAATAAATTATGAGTAAGAAAATTTTAGTTGTAGGTGGAGTAGCCGGTGGAGCTTCTGCTGCTGCTAGAGCAAGAAGACTTGATGAATCTGCAGAGATTATAATGTTTGAAAGAGGACATAATGTATCATTCTCTAATTGTTGTCTTCCTTATCACCTAAGTGGGACTATTGAAAAGAGTGATGATTTAGTATTAATTTCTCCTCAAGAATTTAAAGATAAGTATAATATTGATGCTAGAACTCGTAATGAAGTTATTGATATTAAAAGAGAAGAGAAAAAAGTGGTAGTTAAAGATTTAGAAAAAGATGAAGAATATGAAGAAGATTATGACAAACTAATTTTATCTCCTGGTGCTAATCCAATTTGTCCAAATAGTATTCCAGGTGTTAATAATGACAATGTATTTACTGTTAGAAATGTTCAGGATATTAGAAGGTTAAACGGATATGTTGAAGAAAATGATATTCAAGATATAGCAGTAGTTGGTGCTGGATTTATTGGTTGTGAGGTAACTGAAAACTTTAAACATGCTGGTAAAAATGTAAAATTAATTGAAGCTCAAGACCAAATCATGCCTCCACTTGATAATGATATGGCTCAAATCCTTCATAAAGAACTTTATGATAATGGTGTAGAATTAATTTTAGAAGATGCTGTTAAAGAAATAAAAGGAAATAAAGTTGTCTTAAATTCTGGTAAAGAAGTTGATGCTGAAGCAGTAGTAATGGCAATTGGAGTTTGCCCGGAAACAGAATTAGCTGAAAGAGCTGGACTGGAATTAGGTGAAACTGGTAGTATAAAAGTTGATCATAACTATCAAACAAGTGATAAAGATATTTATGCTGTAGGAGATGCAATTGAAGTTTACTGTCGTTTAACTAAAGAAAAGACTAGACTTCCTCTTGCTGGCCCTGCTCAAAGACAGGCTAGAGCTGCTGCAGATGCTATTTATGACAAAGATCATACTCACAATGGTATAATTGGCTCTTCTGTAGTGAGAATTTTTGATATGAATGCTGCTTCTACTGGTATTAATGAAAAACAAGCTCAAGAAAATGGAATTCCATATGATTTTGTATATGTAATTCCTGGTGACAAAGTTGGTCTAATGCCAGAAAGTTATCCAATGCACTTTAAATTAATTTATGAGTATCCAACAGGAAAAATTTTAGGTGCACAGGCTGTAGGTAGAGGAAATGTTGATAAGAGAATAGATGTTATTGCAACAATGATTCATATGGATGGTACTTTAGAAGATCTCAAAGAATTAGAGTTATGTTATGCTCCTGTATTTGGCACAGCTAAAGATGTAGTAAACCATGCTGCTTTAGTTGGTCTAAACTTACTAAACAATGACTTTGAGCAAGTACCTGTAACTAAAGTTAGAGAATTAGTAGAAAATGATGCATTTATAGTTGATGTTCGTGAAGAAGATGAATTTGAAGAAGGTCACTTCAAAAATGCTGTAAATATTCCTTTAAGTGAATTTAGAGATAGATTAGATGAAATTCCAAAAGATGAGCCAGTATACTTACATTGTCGTTCAGGACAAAGAAGTTATAATGTGATTAGAGCATTACAGGATAGAGGTTATGAAAATGTATATAATATTTCTGGTTCTTTCTTAGGAGTCTGTTATTATGAATATTACCTAGATCAAGTAACAGATAGAGAAAAAATAGTTACAGAATACAATTTTGAATAAATATAGAATAAATCGAAAAAATTAGTACTACTAGGTAAAGATTAAAAAGGCCATCGGGTTTAAAGACTTGGTGGCCTTCATAATTAAATTAACTTGATAAGATTAATCAGCTTTTCAGATAAGGACGTGTAATAATGGATTTATTAAGTAAAGATAAAGGAGTAAAAACTCCTAAAAATAAAGAAAATAAGAATAAAATAGAAAAAAGACTTACTATAGGTACCTGGATAGCTATTTTTCTTAGCTGGTATTTGGTGACTAAATTTGAATTTTTTTCACCAACTTTAGTTCCTTCACCAATGGGAGTCTGGAATGCCTTTCTTAAAATTTTAGATAAAGGCTATAATGGGGTTCCTTTATGGTCTCATTTAGGAGCTAGTTTTAAAAGGTTATTTTTAGCCTTGTTTTTTGCAATTATAACTGCAGTACCTTTAGGTTTATTAAGTGGTTATTTTAGTAAAATTGAAGCAGTTATTGATTCAGTTGTTGAATTTTATCGTCCCTTACCACCATTAGCCTACTATACTTTACTTATACTTTGGTTTGGTATTGATGATGAATCAAAAATAATTCTTTTATTTTTAGCAGCTTTTGCTCCAATTTATTTGGCTTGTGTTTCTGCCGTTAGAAAAATTAATGAAAATTATATTTTAAGTGCCAAGTCTTTAGGTGCTAATCAAAAAAAGATATTTTTAAAAATAGTATTACCAGCTTCAATGCCAGAAATATTCACAGGTATTAGAACTGCCTTTGGAGTTGCTTATACTACTCTGGTTTCCTCAGAAATGGTAGCTGCAACCTCCGGTATAGGCTGGATGGTATTAGATGCTTCTAATTTTTTAAAAAGTGATGTTATTTTTGTTGGAATAATAATTATGGGGATTACTGGTGTATTAATCGATTTTGGTCTTCGATTTTTAGAAGAAAAGATTGTATTTTGGAAAGGAAAGGTTTAGTTAGATATATATTGAAAAATCATTTATGGGGGTTAATATGAGAAAAAAAATTTTAAAAAAGACTTTATTTGTTGTTTTGATTGCTGCAATAACTCTTTCTTTAGCAGCATGTGGGGATGGTACACAGGAAAAAAATAATGCAGAATCTTTACCAGATGAAATAAATTTTGGAATTCTTAGAGTACCCAATGATGAAACTATTGCTATGGTAGAAGGTTATTTTGATGATTATTTTACAGATAGAGGAATAGAAGTTAACTTTACAGTTTTTGATTCTGGTTCAGAAGCTAATCAAGCTCTAGCCTCAGATAGTATTGATTTTGCAACTATGGGAAATATCAATTCAGTTACTGCTCTTTCAAGAGATTTAGGAGTGGAATTAATTTGGATCCATGAAATTCTAGGAGAAATTGAAGCTCTAGCTGTTAGAGAAGGCTCAGGTATAAATGAAATTAGTGATTTAGCTGGAAAAAGAGTAGCTGTTCCTTTTGCTTCTACCTGTCATTATGTGCTTTTAAATGCTATTAAAGAGGCAGGGATTTCTGGAGAAGTACAGCTTCTTGATATGAAAACTTCAGAAATAGTTGCTGCTTGGCAAAGAGGAGATATTAATGCTGCTTATACCTGGCAACCTTCTTTAGGAAAATTATATGAAGATAATGGAGTTCCACTTATTACAAGTGAGGAAATGGCAGAAAAAGGTTATGTAACAGCTAATGTAGATGTTGTAAAAAAGGATTTTGCTGATAAATATCCTGAATTAGTTACTGATTTTGTAACACTTTTAGCAAAAGCAGGAGATATTTATAGAAATGATCCAGAAAAAGGAGCAGAAATAGTATCACAAAAATTATCAATTACAGCTGATGAAGCTCTAAATCAGATGCAAGGCTCAACCTGGCATACTAGAGAAGAATTGCTAAGTGAAAGATTTTTTGGAAGTAGTGATAATCCTGGAGAATTTGCTAAAATCATGAAAGAAACCGCTGATTTTTTAGTAGAGCAAGATTCATTAGATTATGCTCCAACTCAAGAGGAGTTTAATGAATATGTGAATCCTGAATTTATTGAAAAATCTCTGGAGCAAACGGAAGGAAATTAATTATGAGTGAAAAAGAAAATGAAGTTTTAATTGATATCAGAAATCTAACAACTATATATGGCGAAGATGAAGAATCTATTTTAGCATTAAAAGATATTAATTTACAAATAAAAAAAGGTGAATTCCTCTGTGTTTTAGGACCTTCTGGTTGTGGAAAAAGTACACTTTTAAAAACTATTGCAGGTTATATTAAACCAACTAAAGGTGAATGTTTAATGCAAGGTGAACCTATTACTGGCCCTGATAGGCACAGAGGGGTTGCTTTTCAATCTTCTACCTTATATCCCTGGATGAGTGTAAAGGACAATGTTGAATTTGGTCCAAAAATGAGAGGGGTAGATAAGAAAAAAATAAAGGAAATAAGGGAGTATTTTTTAGATCAAGTTAATTTAAGTGGTTTTGAAGATAAGGCTACCTTTGAGTTATCAGGAGGAATGAAACAGAGGGTTGCTTTAGCAAGAGTTTTGGCTAATAACCCTCAAGTTATATTAATGGATGAGCCTTTTGGAGCTTTAGATGCACTTACTCGTAATAATATGCAAAAATTGATTCGTAAAATTTGGAAGGAAAATAATAGTACAATTTTCTTTATAACTCATGATGTTGATGAAGCCCTAGCTTTAGCGACAAGGGTAGTCGTTATGTCAAAAAGACCAGGAGAATTAATAAGAGAGTTTAATGTTGACTTTACTCATACTTTATTTGACAAAGAAGATAAAGATGTAAAATATGAAGATGAATATTTTAAAACTAAAGATGAAATCTTAGATATTATAAATAATCAAATTGAAAATAATAGTTAAAAATCCTAATCTTTTGTAATGCTTGTGAAATTATTATTTAAAAAAATAAACAGGAATCCTTCTTCTAAGATTGAAATAATAAGGCATAGGAGGAGGATAAGACATGAATGTAATGTTGGCGTTTGCTATGGCAAGTGTAATGTTGAGTGTAGGAGTAATATTTAGAGCAAAATTAAAATTTCTGAAAGATTTATTAGTTCCTGCCAGTGTTATAGGCGGGATAGTTGGATTAATAGTGATGAATTTTGCTTTAAACGATGTAATTAAAGCTAATACATTTACTCAAATTGCTAATCATTTATTTACATTAACATTTATTTCTATAGGATTAACAGCTCATGTTAGTACAGGGAAAAAAGATGATCATTCAGCTGCTAAAAATATTACTAAGGGTTCAATAGCAATGGGTTTTCTCTGGAATATAATGTATGCCTTAGGGGCAGTAGTTGGTGGATTAATTATATTATTAATAGGTAATAATTTTTCCATGGAGCCTGTTTATGGCATGCTTATACCCTTAGGATTTACCCAGGGGCCTGGTCCAGCTGCTGCTATGGGTACAATTTTAGAACAACAGCATGGCCTTGAAAATGCAGCAATGGTTGCTATGACTTTTTCAGCAATAGGATTTATAGTTTGTTTTGTTATTGGTGTTCCCTTAGCGAAAAAAGGAATAAAAATTGGTTTAAGTAAAAATATTGATGATTATAAGATAAATGAATATATAAAAAGGGGTTTTTACAAAAGAAATGAAAAGAGTTCTTCTTTGGGAAAAGAGACAACTTATAGTGGAAATATTGATACCTTAAGTTTTCATTTTTCTATTATTGGTATTTCTTATCTTTTAGGTGTTGGGATAGCAGAATTAATAGCTATGATTCCAGGATTTGGAGAAAACCTGAGTGCTTTACTATTTCTTTGGGGGATGGTAGCAGCTTATATAATAAAATTCATCATGCAAAAACTAGATATAGATTACCTTTTAAATAATACCTTACAGACCAAAATTACTGCCTGGTCTACAGATTATATTATTGTTTCTGCCTTTATGGCAATACAATTAAGTGTTTTGGCAGACTGGCTAATTCCAATACTAATAGAATCTCTAGTAATTACTGTTCTTACTTTCATTATTTCTATTTATTTTGGTCAAAGAATAGGTGGTAGGAATGACTTTGAAAGAACTCTTGCCTTATTTGGCTCATCTA
Organism: Bacillota bacterium; assembly: GCA_051744825.1. Lineage (GTDB taxonomy): Bacteria > Bacillota > Halanaerobiia > Halanaerobiales > DATFIM01 > DATFIM01. Next base: position 24,157 of record JBNJDL010000005.1, read on the forward strand.
CAGCTACAGTTCCCAGTGGAGTAATGCTTCTTAGAATAGTAGATCCAAATTTAGAAACTACTACTAAGGTTGAATTAGGTACAATGAATATTCCAATGATGCTATTTTATATAACTATTGCTACAATTATGTCAATAGCTTCTGGAGGAGTTTCTTTAACTAATGGATTTTTATTGCTGGCTGCCCCAATCCCTATTTATTTAATCTTACTCAAATTGCTAAAATTATGGGGTAAAAAAACTTATAGCTTTAAAGAAGGTGAAAATGAAGTGTAATAGAAAGGAGTTTGTTTTATGGAGAAATTATTTTACAATGGGGATATTATTACCATGGAAGGTGAATGTGAAAATGCTAATGCAGTTTTAATAGAGGATGGGTTAATTAAAGCAGTAGATAGAACTTTAGCCTTCAAATCATTATTAACTAATAACAAGATCGAAAAAGTTGATTTAGAGGGAAAAACACTTATGCCAGCCTTTATAGACCCACATAGTCATATTTCTTTAGTTGCTCAAACTCAGATAATGGCTGATTTAGCTGCATGTAGAAGTTTTGAAGATATTAAAAAAGAATTAATAAAGTATATAAATGAAAATATAGAAAATAACAATAGAAAAAATAATGAAATAGTTTTTGCTTTTGGTTATGATCATAATTTTTTGAAGGAAAATAAACATCCTAGAAAAGATTTATTAGATGAGGTTAGTGCAGAAATACCTATAATTATTTTGCATAAATCATTACACATGGGAGTTGCTAATACTCAGGCTTTAGAAGTGTTAAATATTGATGAAAGTACTGAAAACCCTGAAGGGGGAGTAATTGGTAGAATAGAAAATAGCAATGAGCCTAATGGTTATTTAGAAGAATCTCCAATTATTAATTTATTAGATGATATTCCTGAATATGCTAATTTTGATATCCTAGAATTATCTAAAAAAGCACAAGATGTCTATGCCGAAAATGGAATTACAACAGTTCAAGATGGAGCAGCAGGTAAAGCTTCAATTGAAAGTTTTTTTGAATTAGCTAAAAATGAAGAATTATTTTTGGATGTGATTTCTTACCCATTAGTTAGCTCAGATGCAATAGACTTTATTAAAGGTAAAAAATATGAAAAAAATTATTATAATAATTTTAAAATTGGTGGATATAAGCTAATACTTGATGGCTCACCTCAGGGTAAAACTGCCTGGCTAACTGAAAGTTATGAAGGTGAAGAAAGTTATAGTGGTAATCCTTGGTATGAAGATTATGAGGTGAAAGAATATATTTCAAAAACTATAAATAACAATAGACAGCTATTAACTCACTGTAATGGAGATGCAGCTATTGATCAATTATTAAGAAATTATGAATTGGTCTTAAAAGAATCAGATAACTTAAATAAAACTAACTTACGTCCAGTAATTATTCATTGTCAAATTGTTCGGGAAGACCAGTTAAATAAGATGGTTGATTTAGATATGATACCTTCCATGTTTGCTGCCCATACTTATTATTGGGGGGATATACATCTTAAGAATTTAGGTTCAAAAAGAGCTAATAAAATTGATCCTGCTAACTCAGCCCTTGCTAGAAATTTAGTTTTGAATTTTCATCAAGATGCCCCTATTGTAAAATCTAATATGCTCCATACTATCTGGAGTGCAGTTAATAGATTAAGTAGAAAAGGAAAAGTGATAGGTGAAAGAGAAAGAATAACGGTTTATGATGCTCTAAAAGCAGTAACTATTAATGCTGCCTATCAATATCATGAAGAAGGAATAAAAGGAAGCATAAAAGAAGGAAAATTAGCAGATTTAGTAATTTTAGATAAAAATCCTCTAGAAGTAGATGAAATGGAAATTAAGGATATTGAAGTTCTAGAAACAATAAAAGAAGGAAAAACAATATATAAACTTTAGTATTTAATGAAGGCAAAATTTATTATAATTTTGCCTTCTTTGAGTTAATTATGAT
>JBNJDL010000006.1:0-25851 GCA_051744825.1 Bacillota bacterium
AGGCTTTGAATCATTTATACCAACTGCTTTAGCTGAAATTAAAGGATATAGTTTTTCTAATGCTAATCAGCTATTTTCTATAATCGCAGTTAGTGGCATTATAAGCAAAATGGGAGTTGCCTGGGCTGCTGATAAATATGGAGTTAAAAGAATTTTTGCAGGAATTACTGTTATTAATTTAGTTGTTTTTATTCTATTCACTTTAAATATTAGCCATTATATGATCATCTTTAGTCTTATACTTTTAGGTGTTTCTTTTAAAAGTCATAATACACTTATAAACTCTTATGTAATGAAAAAATCCCCTGAAAAATATCAAGGGACAGGTTTTGGACTTTTTTCAACTTTATATACTATAATATATAGTCTCGGGCCAGTTGTTATTGGCTTTTTTATTGATAATTTTGGCCTTATTACAGGAATGAGATTTAGTTTAATAGGGATTGCTATTTCATTACCACTGGTTATAACTTTTAAATACTGGATAGATGAGAAAAAGTTAGGTTAAATTATATCTTAATATAATAAGTTAATGTTTATGATGTATAGCTTTTACTACATCTTTTTTGGCTGCCCAGATAGCTGGAAAAACACTTATAATACTGCTAATTATAGTTACAAAAAAGAAAATAAAAATAAAGGAGTGTAAATTCCACTCTCCGTAAATTCTCCCTGACATTGGCATCCCAAAAGTATCTAAATCATTTTCACCTAAAAATCTAAAAAAGTCTATACCATATTTAGTAAAAAGCCCAACAGAAATAAATCCAAAAAGCATTCCTATCAATGAACCTATAATCCCAATTCCTGTAGATTCATAAATAAATGTTAAAATAATTTCTTTTTCACTCATTCCCAAAGCCTTCATCATCCCTATTTCTTCTAACCTTTCAATTCCGGCTAAAATAATAGTATTAACTATCCCTAATACAGCAATTAAAAGAATTATTCCCAAAATTATTTGACTTTCTGCTTTTTGAGCTCTAGATAAATTTATCATCGAAGAAGCAGATTCTCTCCAGGAGAAAGCTTTTACTCCTTCTTTAAGACCTTCATTTATATTTTTTATCTCTTCTTCTACATAATTATTTTCTAAACGGACAGCATATTGACTTATACCATTTTCTACATTCAAAGCATCTTGAGCTATAGAAAGAGGAATAAAAATTCGATTTGAATTTATATTAGGATTGGGAGTATTTATCAAAGCAGTAATCTCCAAATCAAGAGTATTAAAAGTTTCTTCTTTTGTTCTAAAAACTAAGGTAAAATAATCCCCTTTCTCTAATTCCATTAAATCAGCTAATTCTTTTCCTATAACTGCTCCATTTTCGTCTTCTTTGAAATAATCTCCTTTAAGAATATAATCTTCTGTATCAAAAACTTTATTTTCTTTATCTGGAATTATTGCTCTTACTGGAACAGGAAGTTCATCAACACCATTATTTAAACGAGCAGTAAATTTAAGTTGAGGGGAGATTCCTTTAAACCCTTCTATTTTTTCTACTTCTTCTATTATTTCATTATTATCTTTTGATAATAAATTATCTAAAGGAAATTCCTCTCTGTCATCCCAATAATCTTCATTTGCTATCTGTATATGCCCACTTTCAAAATTAATTATATTTTCAAATGATTTATTTCTCATTCCAATCATCATAGAATCTAAAAAAAGGTAGAAAAAGACAGCAAAGGCAATTATCATAGCTGTTATTAAAGTTCTTTTTTTATGTCTTTTTAAATTTTTTAATGCAAGTCTTATTAAAAACATTATATCCCCCCAAAATTTCATCCTACGCTTTTATACCTCTAAAATATTCTTTATATTAAAATGGATATTTTAAATTTATAGATAAAGACATTGGTAGATTATCAGAAAAAGAAGTAAAATCATTAAAACTCAAATTACTGCTAATACTCATATCTATATTTCCTGGAAGCTGGTTATTATACTGTGGCATAATTGTTATACTTTCATTTTCTATATCTCCTAATAACATAAAATTAAAGCTAGAAAATTGATTTAAACTATAATTGATATTTCCTAAAAACATATTATACCTATTATTATTTATTTCAGAATTAATATTTTGCCTGTTACTTTCTATTGAATTGATCTCAATTGGTCTTAAAACTGACATGATTTCACCTAATTTTTCTGCACTTATATTCAATATTTCACCCTGCAAATAAATTCGTTGATCATAATTAATAGCTCTACTATAATCTAAACCAAACAAATAAATTTCATCACTTTTATCTAAATCTTCATATTTTTCATAACTAAGTGCAGAATATGCGCCCAAAGGTCCTAAGTCTCCTTTTACACTTAATCCAATTCTATTCCTTTTTATACCTTCATTATTTGGCTCATTAATCAAATTTAAAGATAAATCATAATCTTTAAACATAGTTCTAGCTCTTAAACCAAATTTGGTTTCCTCTAAAGTATAATGATTATTATTAAATTCATAATTAGGTTTTGCTACAACTTCTACTCCACTTTTCCAATTAATTGGTATATATACTTTTGCTCCTTCAATATATTTAGCGGACGTAGATTGAGTCATAACTTCAGCTCCAAAATTAAAATCTACTGGATTGATTAGAGAACCAAATCCCCAAGAAACAGGCTGTTTTCCTAAAGTTAAATTAAATTTTTCAAAACCTTTTTTAAGATAGAGTTTTTTAAAACTAGCATTTCTTTGATCTTGAGAACGAGAGATATTATATTCAACCACAGCTTTAGTATTATTACTTTCTGGAATATTTAATTTTAAAGTCAAAAATTCAGAAAGAGGAGGGATAGAAGTGATTTCATCTTTAAAATTGAAATTACTTTTAATTTCTAATTCTCCTCCAATATCTACTGCTAAACTTGATAGATTAGAAGAAAATAAAATTATTAATACTAAAGTAAAAATAATCGCTATTTTTTTAAAGAAATTTTTATACATAAAATTCCCTCCAACTTATTGTAAATTTTCTAAAGTAAAAATATTTTCTTCTATTTCAGGGTCAAAGTTAATTTCTTCTACAATAAATTCAGTACTTGTATTTTCACGTAATTTATTTTCCATTACACTTTTTAAAGGAAAATATCTACCATCAATTTCTTTAACTTCATTTACTGTATTTACTTTTAATAAACGGCCACTTTGAGCATATAATTCTTCTTTTAAGGCAATAAATCTTTCCTGATCTATCCAGATTTTTCTTTGATAATAAGAAACTTCTTTTCCATCTTTTGCTGTACCTTCTAAAATATATGTTTCTCTTCCCTCATAACTAGAGTCTTCATCTTTAACTTCAAAATTATAAAGATCAGTTAATTTTGTTGATTCCATAATATCTTGATAAGAAAAATCACTACCCATCATTCCTTGATTCATCATATGTCCAGATATTTTGACTACTTCTTCAGCATCAGGGAAAGACATCCAGAGGTTATCTTCTTTTTTTAAATATTTCGTTCCTTTATCTCTAGGGTTAGTAAATTCAACATAAGCATTTTCCCCATCACTAATACTAATCATTTCTTTTGTCATTTCTCTACCACCATTAGTTATAATCATTTTTGCTTTTATCCTGGCTGTCTCAAAATATTCATTTTCATCTCTTTTATCAATAATTTCTTCGGCAGTTATTGCAAAGGTACTAGTGGAAAAAGAAAATAATAAGATAGAAAGTAATAATAAAGAAATAAATTGTTTTTTAAACATTTAAATCACTCCTTAGTTTTATGCCCTAAATTTCAGAATATCTCAACATTTATTCAATATCTCTTAAAGCATCTGTAGGCTCTAGATTTGCAGCCCTTCTTGCTGGTATTATACTAGCAATAGCTACTATTGCTACTCCAAGTATAAAAGCAAAAACCATATTTGAAATAGAATTTTCTGGATAAATAATTGTACTTATCATAATGTCACCACTCATACCTTCTAATGCTTTAGTAAAATCTAAACCTATATTAGCAAGGATACTTGTAATAACACCACCTGTAACAGCACCAATAAAACTACCAATAATTCCCATAATGCTTCCTTCATACAAAAATAGTTTTAAAATACCTTTTTTACGTAATCCCATGGCAGACATCATTCCAATTTCTTGTGTTCTTTCTTTTACTATCATAACTAAGGTATTAATTACTACAAAACTAGCTAGGGCTACAATGAAAATATAGATAAAGTTATAAATTATTTTAGCTAAATCAAAAAACGGAATAATTCCACCTGAATCTCTCCAAGGTATAGCTAAATATTTTTCACCCACCCCTTTTTCTTCTAAAATACTATTTACTTTTTTGGAGACATCATTAGCCATATTTTTATTTTCTAAGCCAAATAATAATTCTGTACTTTCATCATTTAAAAATAATTGTCTTTGAGCAATATCTAGAGGTAAATAAAATAAATTTTCATTTAATAATTTTAAATTACTATCAATTTTACCAACTATTTCAAAAGTTGCTCCTTTAAAGGAAGCAAAAGAAGTATTATATAATATAGTAACTTTATCTCCAACATCTTTATTAATATCAGCTAATAATTTTTTCCCCATAACTACTTCCATCTTACCTTTTTCTACCATTCTTCCTTCAATAATACTTTGATTGATATCTGTAAATTCTAATTCTTTATTTGGATTTACTCCCCAACCCATCATTTCATAAAGCTCTTCTCCTGTGCTTACAACTCCACCAAATTTAATTCTAGGAAGAATTGTATTTACTTCCTCTATATTATTAAATTCTTTAATCATTTCATCTAATCCTTCATTTTCAGAAAAACCAATTATTGTATGATTTAAGGAAAGTAACCTTTCTTTTTGCTCATATTCTTTATTAATTACTCTTAGATGCCCAGTTTGATATTGAAAATAATCATCATAACTGGAATTAATCATTCCATTAATTAAACCTCTAGCAAAAACAACAACTATAACTGCTACAATTATTGCAGAAATAGAAACAATAGTTCTCAATTTATGTCTGAATAAATTTTTTAAAGCTAATTTAAATAAATAACTCATTTCTAACCTCCTATCTGTGATGAATTGCATCAACAGGATTTTTATTTGCCGCCCAATAGGAAGGCACAATGCTAGAAATCATAGACACTATTACACTAAAGAAAAATACAAAAACAAAAGAAGATAACTCCCACACACCATAAATTTTCCCAACTATCGGTATACCAAATTCACCCATATCTAAACTATATAGTGAAGCAAAGTCAATTCCATAATTTTTAAAAGCTGCAATAGATATTCCACCCAAAATCAAACCAACTACACCACCAATAATTCCTATACCAGTTGATTCCAAAATAAAGGATATCATTATTCCTCTTCTTCTTAATCCCATCGCTTTCATCATACCTATTTCTTCCATTCTTTCTAATGCTGATAAAATAACTGTATTGATAATTCCAATAGCTGCTAATAATAATATAATCCCTAAAATAGCTTGATTTGCCCCCTGTTTTGAATTCATAACTGATACAGCAGTTAACTCATTCCAGGGAACTAATTTTATATTTTTTTCTTTTAAATTTAATTCTTGATTTATATTTGATGTTGCTTTATTAACCAAAGAACTATTTTCTATTTTAACTAATAAGTGAGTTATTTGATTATCTAAATTAAGAGCATTTTGAGCAATATTTAAAGGTAAATATACATTAGTCTGATTTACATCTGGATTAGGAGTATCTAATAATCCTCCAATTTCTAAATCTATAGTATTAAAAGTTTCTTCTTTTGTCTGTACTAAAAGAGTAAGATAATCTCCAACTTTAAGGTCCATTAAATCTGCTAACTTCTCACCTAAAACTACTTTCTTTTCTTCTTTAGAAAAAAATTCTCCTTGAATAACACTATCCTTTATATTTAAACTTTCACTTATATTATTACTATCTATTCCAATAGCTTGTATAGGTAATTCATCCACTCCATTATTAAGCCTTGCTTTAAATAATAATTTTTCACTAACTCCTTTAACTACAGATAAATTTCTTAATTCATCCATTAATTCTTTATTTTCAGTTAATAAATTATCTAGAGGTAAATCATCCTTTTCCTCCCAATAATTATTATTTACTATTTGTATATCTGAGCTAGAATAATTAATTATATTATCATATGAAGCATTATTTAAACCCATTAATAAAGAATCTGTAAACAAAAATATAAATACAGCAATTGCAATTATAGTAGCAGTTATTATTGTTCTTTTTTTATGACGAAAAAGATTTTTAAGAGATAATTTTAATAAAAACATCTTTACCTCCTTTCATCTTTTGAAACATTACCATCTCGAATTTCAATAAGTCTTTTTGCATATTCCATAACCTGAGGGTCATGAGTAGAAAAAATAAAAGTAGTGTTAAGTTTTTTATTCATTTCAAGCATTATTTCCAAAACTTCTTTACCAGTTTTAGAATCCAAATTAGCTGTTGGCTCATCTGCAAGTATTAATTTTGGCTCCTTTACTAAAGCTCTTGCAACAGCAACTCTCTGTTTTTGCCCCCCAGATAATTCATTTGGTCTTCTACCTTCCATTCCCTCCAAACCAACATCAGCTAATATATTCATAACTTTATCTTTGATTTCTTTTTCACTTTTGCCATCAATTAATTTTAAAGCAAATTCAACATTTTCATAAGCAGTTAATACTGGAATTAAATTATAACTTTGAAATACAAATCCAATATTATATCTTCGTATATTCGCTAATTCTTTTTTGTTTAAATTTCTTAATTTTTTATCATTAAATATTATTTCTCCTGAAGTAGGAGTATCTAAACACCCTACCATATTTAATAATGTTGTTTTGCCAGAGCCTGATGGGCCAAAAACAGTTGTAAATTCTCCTCTCTCAAAATCTAAATTAACTCCATTTAAGGCGGGTACTTCAATTTTTCCCTGCTGATAAATTTTCTTAACACCTTTTAAATTAAGAAGTGGCATTTGCTTTCCCCCTTTATTTTATTTATCTTTTTTTAAACCATTTTTAAATATATATAACATTTTTTTTACTAATTCCATATCTTCTTCATCAATTTTTCCATCTCTATAAAATAATTTACCTAAAGATATACTAGTATTAGTCATTATATGTGCTGCTAAATTAAGGTCAATCTTTTCATCTACCTCTCCTTCTTTTATCCCCTTTTTTAACAAATCTTCAAAAAAAGTTATACTTTTTTCTTTACTATTTTTTATTATTTCATCAAAAATCTCACTATCAGTATTTGTATATAATTTATAACCAATTTTATCAAAACGTGGATGATCTTTAGCAAATTTTATTGCTGTCTCATATAATTTTTCTAATATTTCAAAAAAATTATACTCTTCTTTATTAGCTATTATTTGCTTTAAATACTCCATTTTCTTTTGTCCAAGATTTTCAATAATATATTTATATAAATCTTTTTTATCATCAAAGTATTGATAAAAACTTCCTTTAGATATTTCAGCTGATTCAACAATACGGTTAACACTTGCCTTATGATAAAAATGACTAGAAAATTCATCTAAAGCAGCATCAATTATTCTTTTTTTCTTTTTTTCTGGAAGATTATAAAAAGTTTTTGTTGGCATTCAATCACCTCCAAAATAAAATTATTTCCCGGGAAATATTGCAATATTTTCTAAAACTAATGAATTTAAACAAAATTAATTATTAATGAAATAATTTTTTGAATATTTATTATAATATGACTCAAAAGTCATATGACAATGTAGTCACATTATAATATATTTATTTTATTTAGTCAACTATTAATAAAATTATTTTAAATAAATAAGTAATCTAATAGAAAAAAGCCCAGGCTTTTACACCTGAGCTTAAATACATTTATATTACATTTTTTTATTCTTCTTTTTCTACAACTTCTACTTTTATATCAGCATAAACATCTTTATAAAGTTTTACTGGAACTTTTTTGATTCCCAGCTCTTTTATATTGTCATCAAGGTCAATTTCTTTTTTATCAATATCATAACCTGCATCATTAACCTTTTCAGCAATATCTTTAGATGTCACAGAACCAAAGAGACGACCTTGCTCACCAGCCTTTACAGGGAAAATGAATTTTTCTTTTTCTAGTTCAGCAGCCATTTCTTTTGCCTCATTTATTTTTTCTTCTTCTTTGCGCTTTTTCTTTTTCTTTCTATGCTTAATCTGTTTTTTCTTTCCTTTAGTTGCTTCAACAGCTAAGCCTTTAGGTAAAAGATAATTTCTTGCATAGCCATCAGCAACATCAACAACCTCTCCTTCAGAACCGAGTTTTTCTACATCTTCAACTAAAATTACTTCCATTTATATCTAACCTCCCTAAATTAATTAGTTTTGATTTTTCTAAAATCTAACCACATATCCAATAAGCCTATAAATATCATTGCAAATGATATTATAGGTATAATTAATACTAAAAAAATATATAACATATTTAAAAGAAAACTCTTTTTTTTGGCCACATAATAAAGGCCTACACTAAAACCTTGAAAAAAAGCAAAGAAAAATAATATTATATTTATATTTAATAATATTGTGTTCTGAGTAGCCATTAAAGTTGCTAATATACCTAATGATATAGGCCATTTAGGAAATCTCCATTGATCAATAGACTTATAAATATTTTTACTAATTCCCTTATTATTCAGATACCAAAGAGAAGCATAATAGTTCAAGGTTCCAATAATAATAGAAGAAATAAACAATATTGAAGGTACTATAGATTTAATTAGATTCATCAATTGTTCAATTAGTGCATCATCAATTTGAGGTGCAGAACTAAACATTTGCATTGATTCACTAATCATATTTGTTAAATTATAATTTAAATATTGCCCTGAAATTAATAAAATTATAGACTGAGATATTAAAACTGCAATAATTGTAAAAATAAGTACTTTAAGTGGAGAAAAATTTTCATTAATTGAATTTGCAATTACAAAACCTACAAAACCAAATCCTATAACTGCTAATAAACCCATAATTGGTGAAAAGAAAATTCCATTTATTAATGCTGCTATTGCAATAGTAATGGCAGAAGTTTTTACTCCATGTTTAACTGTGACTAACATTATAGGTATTGGCCAAACAATTAATACAAATAAACTAAATATAGGTAAGTATATATTCAAAAATGTTAGTAAGACAACAGCAGCTACTGCTCTTGCTACATCAATTGCTTTTTTATTCATTTCAATAAATAACACCTCTCAGTATATGTAAATTAAAGGAGGCCAAAAAGAAGCCTCCTTTAATTTAAGTCATTAATCTTTAACATATGGTAACAAAGCAATAGAGCGAGCTCTTTTAATTGCTTTAGTAATTTCTCTTTGGTGTTTTGCACAATTTCCTGTTATTCTTCTAGGTACAATTTTACCTCTATCAGTTATATATCTTTCTAAGGTATTAAGATCCTTATAATCTATTTTCTTATCATTTCCACAAAAGTAACATGATTTGTTTCTACCTCTTGCCATAAATATCCCTCCTTTTAGAACGGTACATCAAAATCTTCATCTTCTTCAAAATTATCCTGATCATTATTTGAAGAAGAATAATTATTTTGATTATTCATATTTCTATTTTGATCATTCATGTTATTGTTCATATTGTTATTCATTTTTCTTTTTTGCGAATTATCACCTGGCCAGTCTAAAAATTGAACATTTTCAGCAATAACCTCAGGATTAATATATGTTCTATTTTCATTTTGAGATTTGCGTATTTGCAATCTACCTTCAACAGCAACCATTCTACCCTTACCTAAGTGTTGGGCACAGGTTTCAGCTAATTTTCTCCAGGTTACAATTTTTATAAAATCAACATCTCTTTCACCTTGTTTGTTTTTATAATTTCTTTCTACAGCTAAGGTGAAATTACTTACAGGGGTACCACTACTTGTATATCGCAATTCAGGATCCCTGACAAGTCTTCCAATAAGAATAATTCTATTTAACAAAAGGAATCACCACCCCTGATAATTTTCTAATTATCTTTTCTAACTACAAGATGGCGAATCACACTATCCATTATCTTGTAATTTCTTTTTAATTCATCTATAACCTTACCATCAGATTCAAAGTTTAAGACAGTATAATGACCTGATTTATAATCATTAATTTCATAGGCCAGAGATTTCTTTCCCCAAACATCTTCTTCAATAATTTCTCCATTATTGTTTATTACATCTTTAACTCTATTCTGGGCCTTTTCAATCTCATCCTCTTCTAAATCAGGTTTTAAAATAAAAATAGTTTCATATTTATTCATTTTTTCACCTCCATTTGGTCTAAGCGTCCCTTTTTTTAAAAAAGGGCATGGTTATATCCTTATATATTATAGCACTCTCTAAATGAGAATGCAAGATTTAAAGTGATTTATTAATCGATTTTTTTCTTAACTGCTTTTTCAAATTTAGCTCTAGGCATAGTAATTATTTTTCCACATTTAACACATTCAGCTTTAAAGTCCATTCCAACTCTTATTATTTCCCAGATATTATTACCACAGGGATGCATTTTTTTAAATTTTACTTTTTCCCCTTTTTTATATTTCCTTTTCATTTATCAACCCTCCACATGTTATTTAACTTAACCACAAGTAGATAAGAAGGGTAAAGACTATAACCATAACTAAAGGAACAAGACAACCCTTTCTCTTATAAAAAGGCTCGTCAGTAATTTTTACAGAATAAGAACCTAATTTTCTCGCCTTTTTTAGATGTTTAACTGAAGAACTAAAATTTCCTTCTTCCCTTAAAACTACTCCTAAGTTATTATGAGCTGCACCATAATCTGAATTAATCTCTATAGCTTTTTCGTATAATTCCTTAGCTTTTTCTATATCTCCTCTTTTTTTAGCAAGACTCCCAAAATTAGTTATAACTGGTGCAAATTCTTCATCAAACTCTTCTGCTTTTTTTAGCCATTCTTCCGCTTTCTCCAGGTCTTCTCTATAAAAATAAATAACTCCAAGTTTATTATAAGCAGGTACAAAATTTTCTTTTTCTTCTAATAATTCTTTAAGCTTTATTTCAGCTTCATCAAATTTACCAATTTCTAATTCAGAAACAGCATCATTATACTTCTCTTCTAACTCTTCTGATAAATCTTCAATATAATAATTTTCTTTCAATATATATCACCCTAACCTTTTTCTCAAAAAAATAATTTATATAAGTATTATATTACAGCAAAACTACTATGTAAAGATAAAAGATTATGAATAAAATTTGAAATAATAGCAAAAATAAAACATATATATTTAATAAATAATTTTGAAAGGAAGATTTGATGTTAAAAAGCAAAAAAACTAATAGAGTATTTTTTAAAGATAAAAGGGCAAAACTTAAACTAGAAAAAATAATTACTAAAAATTTATATGAATTAAACTATAATTCTTCAAAAAATCTAATAATAGTCTGTGTTGGAACTGATCGTTCTACTGGTGATTCTTTAGGTCCATTAACAGGAAGTATATTAGAAAGAAGGGTAAAAAATAGGGTAGATATTTGGGGGAATATAAATAATCCAGTACATGCTAAAAACTTAGATAAAACAATTCAAAAAATAAGACAAACAAACACTTTTCCCTTCATTATTGCTATTGATGCTGGTTTAGGTAAAAAAAGCAGCATTGGAGCTATAGATGTAAAAAAAGGACCACTTAAACCTGGTACAGGTGTAAATAAAAAATTAACAAAAATAGGAGATATGCATATTACAGCTCTGGTTAATGTAGGAGGATATATGGAATATTTAGTGTTACAAAGTACACGTTTAAGTGTGGTTATAAAAATGGCAAACATTATTGCCAATGCCTTAGAGTTATGTGTAGATAAATTAGAAAAAAACACAAAAATTGTAGATTAACTTTTTTTCTTATTATCTTTTTCTCCCTTTTTACTTTTGTTTTTATTTTCATCTAATTTTTTATTATTTTTAGTGTGCAAAGAACTTGTGCCAGTAAAAACTGCTCCTTCTTTTATTATTAAAGTTTTTGCTTTCAAATCACCATTTAATTTTCCAGATGCTAAAATTTTTAATTTATTTTTAGCATTTATGTTACCTTGCACACTTCCAGCGATTATGACATTTCTAGCAGTTATATCTGCAGTAATATTTCCACCTTCACCAACAAAAACTTCTCCTTCACTTTCAACAAATCCATCAATTTTCCCTTCAATTCTTAAAGAACCTTTAGTATTTAGATTCCCATCAACCTTTGTTCCAGATCCAATTATTGTCTCAACTTTACCCTGCTCTTTTTCACTTTGATTTTTTCCAAACATTATTAACCTCCAATAAAGTCTTCTGGATTTTTTGGCACACCATCTACTCTTACCTCATAATGAAGATGAGGTCCAGTACTACGACCTGAGTTTCCACTTAAAGCAATTTCTTCTCCTCTTTTCACTTCTTCCCCAACTTCTACACCAATCTTATTTAAATGACCATAAATAGTTTCATAGCCATACCCATGCTCAATTCTTACTGTTCTTCCATAACCAGCAGACCAACCTACATAACTTACTTCTCCATAAGCAGTTGCTAATACCGGAGTATTATACCAAACTGCAATATCTAAACCTTCATGATATTCTCTTTCTGAACTTACAGGATCTTCTCTCCAACCAAAGTTAGAAGATATATATCCTTCATCATCATCTGCCAGAGGCCAAATTTTAGGAGTTGCTGCAACTTCAGCATTATGCTCCTTCACTTCAGCTTCTAAAGATTTGAGCTCATCCTTTTCTTCAGGTATTTCTTTTTTTATAAAATTTATATTTTTATGCATATTTTCTATTAAATCAGCTGGTTCTTCATATGATAATTCAAAGTTTCCACCACCTATAGGATTACCTTGATTAAGAAGATTATTGTTATATGATATTACCGGTTGTAATTTTGAATTGTTTTTTTCCACTATATTTATAATTTTTTCTTCACTCGAGTCATTTATTAAATTTTTAATTATGGTATTATGATTTTCCAAAACTAATAAATCCTGTCTCAATTGTTCAGTTTCTTTATTTAAAGTTATTAATTCATTTTTTAATTGTTGATTTTCAGTTTTTACTTTTTTCATCTCTTTTAATTCAGATTTTGCAATTTTATAATTTTCTTCATAAAATTTATATAAAAAACCTAAGCTAGAAATAGTTGTGATAATTAAAAGAAGAGCAATAACAAGATATATTTTTCTAAAACTAAATGTCTTTACTTTTTTATTGGCTGAATCTGGAATCATAGTAATATGAGTTTTTGCCATTAAATAATTCCAAACTTTTTTTAAAATATTTTTCATCTTCCCTTCTCCCTCCTAATAACTAAAACAAGGCAAAAAGTATAACTGCTACAAATAAAGCAGGTAATAAGTTTCCTACTTTTATATTTGCTACTTTAAGTATATTCAAACCAATAGCAAATATCAATAATCCACCTGTAGAAGTTAAACCCATAATCATAGATTCACTCAGTATTTGTTGGGCATATGAGGCAAGAAAGGTTATTGAACCTTGATAAATAAATACTGCTAATGCTGAAAAAACAACCCCTATACCATAAGTTGCTGCAAAAGCAATTGAAGAAGTTCCATCTAAAAGTGATTTAGTAAAAAGTAATGAAGGGTCATTATTTAATCCATCCTGTATTGCTCCCATTATCGCCATTGCCCCTACACAAAATATTAAGCTAGTTTGTACAAAACCTTGTACAAAATATTCATCATCTCCAAATTTTTGCTTTAATAATTCGCCAAAATTGTTCAATTTCTTTTCTATACCAATAATTTCTCCAATTATTCCTCCTAAAACTAAACTAAATATAATTAAGATAGTCCCATTATTCTTATCAAGACTTAAAGCCATATTTAAGCCAATTAACATTACAGCCAGGCTTATACCTTGCATAACTGTTTCTTGAATTTTAGAAGAAAATTTGCCACGAAGAAATACTCCTAAAAAACCTCCTAAAACAATTGCTAGTGTATTTACTATAGTTCCTATCATTAACAAATCTTCCTTCCTATATTAATAGATCAATTAACTTTTTCTACCTTTTGGCTCGGGCTAAAAATTTCATATAATTCTTCCTCAAACTCTGGTTTAGTTAACACAACAAGTAAATCTTCAGGTAATATTTTTGTATTTCCACGAGGTACTATTGGTTTATCTCCACGTAAAATTGTAACCATAACTGATTCTAAAGGTAAATTTATTTCTTTTAATTTAGTATTAATTATTTTGGACTCAGAAGAGACAACTATTCTAACCATCTTTAATTCTTCCTGATCTTTTGCTAATAAAGTCTTTAGATCATTAATTGCTACTTCTTGATCTACAAGGGCCGAAAGTATAGATGCACTACTTACAGCAACATTTACACCTAGCCAGTCAAATAATTTTTCATTTCCCGGAGTATTTACTGTAGTAAAAGTCTGTGGAACATCAAATTGTCTCTCAGCCATTTGACAAATAACTAAATTATCTTGATCATCTTTTGTCACAGCTAATAACACATCGACTTCTTCTACACCTGCTTTTTCTAAAATTTCTTTTTCTGAACCATCACCATGAATAACTTCAATTCCGTATTTTTCTTTTATAAATTCACCTTTTTCTTTGTTTTGCTCTATCAATACTACCTTATGACCTTTTTTAGATAAATCATTAATCAAAAAACGTCCAACTTTACCTCCACCAACTACAATTATAAACATATTTTTACACCCCTAATATATAATACTATAAATATTTTCGGAAATTTATATTACCATAGTCTACATATATAATTTTTCTAGAGAAATTGTTCTAATCCTTTTTTATTCTTTAATTTACATATTTTTTTATATTCACTAAAAAGTTTCACGTGAAACTTTTTGAAATTAATTTATTTTACTAATTATTTTTTCAAGTTCATCATAATCTTTACACTCGATTTTTATTATGTTTTTCTTTTTGCGTTTAGTAATCTTGATTTTAGTATCTAAAATTTCACTTAATAAATTTTGGGCTTTAAGCCACTTTTCATCTAATGAATTTTGTGTTTTTCTATTCTTTTTCTTTTCTTTATCGTTTTTTCTTAATTTATTAACATATTCTTCAGTTTTTCTAACAGAAAATCCTTTTTGTATAACATAATCTGCAACTTCTATTTGCTTTTTACTATCTTTTAAAGATAAGAGAGCTCGAGCATGCCCCATAGATAATGTTCCACGTGAAACATAAACTTGTATTTTAGGAGGTAAATTTAACAAACGAACTGCATTAGCAACTGATGAGCGGCTTTTTCCAACTTTTTTTGCTACATCTTCTTGAGTCATAGCAAATTCTTCTAACATTTTATTATAAGCTTGAGCTTCTTCAATTGGATTTAAATCCTCTCTTTGTAAATTCTCAACTAAAGCTATTTCCATCATTTGCTGGTCATTATAATCTTTAACTATAGCTTCTATGTTTTTAAAACCAGCCATTTTGACGGCTCTCCATCTTCTTTCTCCGCTTACTATCTGATAAAGTTCAGGTTTGACTTGGCGAACTGTAATCGGTTGGATTATGCCATTTTCTTTTATAGATTGACTTAATTCTTTTAAAGAATCTTCATCAAATTTTTTTCTAGGCTGAAAAGGATTAGCTTCAATGTATTCAACATAAATTTCTTTTATCTTATCTTCAGAGCTTAGATCACTATTATCATTTATTAATGCGCCTAAACCTTTCCCTAATCGTTTTTTAGACATTATTATTCACTTCCTTTGCTAATTTTCTATACTTTTCAGCTCCCCGTGAATTGGATGCATATTCAGTTATTGGTTTTCCAAAACTAGGTGCTTCACTTAGCCTTACATTTCTGGGAATAACAGTATCATATACTTTTTTCCCAAAGAATTCTTTTACATCTTCAGTAACTTGCTGAGAAAGGTTTGTTCTACCATCATACATTGTCAAAACTACCCCTTCGATTTCTAAACTCTTATTCAAATTATTTCTAACTAAATTAACTGTCTCTATTAGTTGACCTAAGCCTTCTAAAGCATAATACTCACACTGAATAGGAACAATTATACTATCAGCTGCGCTTAAAGCATTTAAAGTTAATAAACCAAGAGAAGGAGGACAATCTAATAATACATAATCATAATTATCTCTTTCTTCATTAAGGGCAGATTTTAAACGAGTTTCCCTGGACATCATTGAAACTAATTCAATTTCTGCTCCTGCTAAATCTATATTAGCAGGTAGTAAATATAAATTTTCTGTTTCACTTTCAATAATTGCTTCCATTGCTTTAACATCATCAATTAATACATGATAAATACTACTTTCAACTGAGCTTTTATCAATTCCAAGACCACTTGTTGCATTTCCTTGAGGATCGACATCAACAATTAATACTTTTTTACCTAATTCTGCTAAACCTGCTCCCAGATTTACTGCAGTAGTGCTCTTTCCAACCCCACCTTTTTGATTAACAATTGCTAAGTTCTTAGACAAAAAATTCACCCCTTTTCTCTAGGAAGTCTAATTTTATATTCAATAAAGTCATCAGATTTATTTTTATTAACCTTAACCTCTAAACCAGCATCCTTCATCTCTTCAATTGTTTTATTAAGGCTATTAGTAAATACTCGCAAATCTTTATATACCGTTTTTACCTTTGCCTTCTTTTTATTATCATTTTCTTTTTTTTGCTCTAAATAATTATTAACTATCTTTGTAGTTTCTCTAACTGTAAGATTATTTTCTATTATTTTTTCTATTATCTCTAATTGTTCTTCTTTATTTTTCAATTTTAGCAGAGTACGAGCATGTCTTTCTGAAATTTGAGGTGCTTTTATTTTTTTTTGTACTTCTGGATCTAATTTAAGTATTCTCAATTTATTAGCAACAGTTGATTGACTTTTAGCAATTTTTTTGGCCAATTCTTTTTGGGTTAGCTGAAATTCTTTAATTAATTGTTCATAAGCATGAGCTTCTTCTAAAAAATCTAAATCTTTTCTTTGCAAATTCTCAACTAAAGCAATTTCTGCCGTCTCCTGATTATCAAAATCTTTAATTAAAACAGGTACTTCATTAAGTCCTATTAATTTTGCAGCTTTTAATCTTCTTTCTCCAGCTATTAACTCATACTTATCTCCTTTTGTTCTAATAGTTAGAGGTTGAATAATACCAAAATTCTTAATTGATTCTGCTAGATCATCTAAAGAACTTTGATCAAAGTTATCACGAGGTTGATAGGGATTAGAATCAATTTTTTCAATATCTATTTTTTCCACTTCTTCATTATTTTTTTTATTTATAAAAGGAAATTTCATGAGCTTATCCCTCCATTAATTTCAAGTATATAGTTCTTCATTAACTAAATTTTTCCTCCTTATAATGGCCTTTTTTTAGGTATTCCATTTCGACGAGGATATTTTTTGGGGGTATTATTAATCTTTTTATAAATTACTATATACCTTTCTGCTTCAAGTTCAGGCACTTTTAACTCTAATTTATCCTGATATTCTGCTTTCAAAAGATTAAAAGCCTTTTTGCTATTTTCAACTTCTTTTTTGTAATCAGGCCCTTTATAATAAATTAATAAAGATTCATTTGAGGCAAAAGGAACTGTATATTCAGCCAAAATATTTAAAGGAGCTACAGCTCTACTTAAAACTAAATCATATTTTTCCCTATATTCAGGATCTTTCCCTAATTTTTCAGCTCTACCATGTTTTATTTCTAAATTATTATAAATTTCTAATTTTGCTGATAGTAATTTTAAAAATTTAACTTTTTTTAGAGTAGAATCTACTAATAAAAAAGATTTTTCAGGCATAAAAATCTTCCAGATCATCCCTGGAAAACCTGCTCCTGTTCCTAAATCTATCACTTTATTAAAAATATCTCTTCTTAGCTGAGAAAGTGGTGCTAAAGAATCTAAAAAATGTTTAGTTATTATTTCACTTTCATCAGTAATATTAGTTAAATTATACTTCTTATTTTCTTTAATTAAAAAATCCATGTAAATCCAGAGTTTTTCAACTTTATTATTATCATAATCAATCTTTAATTTATCTAAAGCTTTAGTAATTTTTTCTTTAAACTCTTTAAACTCCATTATATCACTTCTCCTGTTTTCTTTTTTCAAGATAAATCATTAATACTGAAATATCTGAAGGAGATACTCCTGATATTCTAGAAGCCTGGCCAATAGAGTCTGGCTGGATTTTATTCAACTTTTCCTTTGCTTCAATACGTAGATTATCTAAGTTATTATAATCTAAATCAGCAGGAATTTTTTTATTTTCCATCTTTTTAAATTGCTTTATTTGTGATTCCTGTCTTTCAATATATCCCTTATATTTAACTTGAATTTCAACCTGTTCTTTTACATCTTTAGGATATTGAGGCAAATCACTAACAAAGAGACTTAAATCATCAAAATCAAGCTCTGGTCTTCTTAAAAGTTTTTCTAAAGTAGCAGGCTTGCTTAAATTTCCACTACCTAAATCTTCAAGTTTTTGTCTTACTTCCTTTGTTGGAGTAACTCTATTATTTTTCAGAAACTCAAAAGCTTTCTCAATTTGTGACATTTTCTTTTTAAAATTATTATATCTTTTATCACTTACTAAATTTACTTCTCTCCCGATAGGAGTTAATCTTTGATCAGCATTATCTTGTCTCAAAACAAGTCTATATTCTGCTCTAGATGTAAGCATTCTATAAGGTTCATTTGTCCCTTTAGTAATTAAATCATCAATAAGAACTCCAATATATGATTCAGATCTTTTTAAAATCATTGGCTCTTTATTTTCTAAAGAAAGAGCAGCATTAATTCCAGCTACAATCCCCTGTCCTGCAGCTTCTTCATAACCTGAAGTACCATTGATTTGACCTGCAGTATAGAGTCCTTTTATTTTTTTAGTTTCTAAACTTGATCTTAATTCAAAAGAATCAATACTGTCATACTGAATAGCATAACCTGGTCTCATAATTTCAGCTTCCTCTAAGCCTTCAATAGTTCTAATCATTTCAATTTGTACATCTAAAGGTAAACCAGTAAAAAGACCGGCTACATAATATTCTTTTGTTCCTTCTCCTTCAGGCTCCAAAAATATTTGATGACGCTCTTTTTCTGGAAATCTCACAATTTTATCTTCAATAGAAGGACAATACCTTGGACCAACACTATCTACATCAGTTAATAAAATACTTTTATCTTTGTTTTTTCTAATTATTTTATGAGTGTTTTCATTAGTATAAGTTAACCAACAAGGAACTTGCTCCCTCTTTAAACCTTCTGATTCAAAGGAAAAAGCTAAATCTTCATCTCCACTTTGTTTTATCATTTTTGAAAAATCAATACTATTTTTATTTACCCTTGGAGGTGTATCAGTTTCAAATCTTCTCAAAGTTAAACCATTTTCCTTTAAAGATTGAGACAATTTATTGGCTGGATATTGTTGATTTGGACCAGATTCAAAAATAGTTTCTCCAATAATAACTTTAGATTTTAAAAAGGTTCCAGTAGTTAAAATTACTTTTTTTCCTGGATAAAAAATCCCTGTTTTACCTATAACCCCAATTATTTTGCCATCTTCAACTACTATTTCTTCAACAACTTCCTGTTTTAAATCAAGGTTTTCTTCATCTTCTAAAACTCTTTTCATTCTATTATGATATTCTTCTTTATCAGCTTGTCCTCTTAAACCATGAACAGCAGGTCCTTTACTTGTATTTAACATTCTAATTTGAATCATAGTTTCATCCATGTTTTTAGCCATTTCTCCACCTAAAGCATCTATTTCTCTAACTATGTGTCCTTTACCTGGACCGCCAAGAGATGGATTACAGGGCATGAAAGCAACATGGTCTAAATTAACTGTTAAAGTTAAAACTTTAAAGCCCATCCTTGCTGGAGCTAATGAGGCTTCACAACCTGAATGACCCGCTCCTACTACTATCACATCATATTCTTCAGGGTAAATTGCTTTATAATCAGACATTTTTTCAACTCCTCATATTATATTTTATTTACCTATACAAAAATCAGAAAATATTCTATCTATTATATCTTCATCAACACTTTCACCTGTAATTTCCTCTAAACTGCTAATAACATCCTTTAAATCAATAGTTAAAAAATCATAAGGCATATTATTTTGATATGAATCTTTAACCCTTTTAATGCTATTTAAAGCATTTTTTAAAGCCTTTTCATGCCGAACTTGAGTTATTAATACATCCCCACTATCACTAATTTCTTCTTCAAAAACTTCATCAACTATTGCCTTTTTTAATTCCTTTAAACCTTCTTTTTCCTTAACAGAAATCCATAAAAGGGGATGATCTGAAAATTTAGTATTAATTTCTTCTCTATCTAGTTTTTGTGGTAGATCTGTTTTATTTACTGCTACTATTAATGGTTTATTTTTAATTGAATTATAAATATTTAAATCTTCTTCAGTTAAACCTTGACTAACATCAAGCATCATAATAACTAAGTCTGAACTTTTTAGTGAATTATGTGCTTTTTCTACTCCTATTTTTTCAACCATATCTTCTGTTTTTCTTATTCCAGCAGTATCAATAATCTTTAAAGGTAATCCTTCTAAATTTATTACTTCTTCAATTATATCTCTTGTGGTTCCTGGAATATCAGTAACAATAGCCCTTTTTTCATCAATTAAAGTATTAAGTAAACTCGATTTTCCAACATTAGGTTTACCTACAATTACTGTTTTAATCCCTTCTTTATAGATTTTCCCTTCTTTAGAAGTTTTTAAAAGGTCATTAATATTTTCTATAATAAAGTTTATTCTTTCATTTAGTTTATCAGAGTTAAAATCTTCAATTTCATCTTCAGGGAAATCAATAGCAGCCTCTAAGTGAGCTAAAATGCTCATTGCTTCATTTTTTATTTTTTCTATTTCATTTGAAAGATTTCCTTTAAGCTGATTTACTGCCACATCAAGGCTTTTTTCAGTTTTTGCATTAATAACTTCAATAATACTTTCAGCCTGTGCTAAATCTATTCTCCCATTTAAAAAAGCCCTTTTAGAAAATTCACCTGCTTCTGCCATTCTTGCACCATTATCTAAGACTAATTCGAGAACTTTTTTTAGAGCAACCATACCTCCATGACAATCAAATTCAACTACATTTTCTCCACTAAAAGAATGTGGCTCTCTCATTACTATAGCCACAACTTCATCTATTTCTTTTTCACTTTCTGGGTCAACTACAAAACCATAATGAGCTGTATAACCATCTACTCCTTTTAATCTTTTACCTCTAATTCCTCTAAATAATTTATGAGCTATATTGATAGCTTCTTTTCCACTTATTCTTATTTTTCCTATTCCCGCTGTGCCCATTGGAGTAGCTATAGCTGCTATTGTATCTTCTTTATATAAAGCCATATTTTTCACCTCTCTAAAATTAAATTAAACCCAGCAGGAAACCCCCCACTGGGTTAGTTTTATCATAATTTTTATTTTTATTATTTAAACTAATTTTTATCTATTAACTCAATCATTACCTTTCTAAAAGGTTCTTTTCCTTCACTATATGACTTTACTTTTTTATTATCCTTTAAGGCCATATGTATTATTCTTCTTTCATGTGGGGGCATAGGCTCGAGGACAACTTTTCTACCAGTTTTGACAGCCTTTCTTGCAAGTTTATTTGCAAGTCTAATTAAGGTTTCTTTCCTTCTATCTCTATAACCCTCTGCATCAAGTAAAACTCTATAATATTCTTCAGTCTCTTTATTTACTACTAGTGAGGTTAAATACTGAAGAGCATCAAGTGTTTCTCCCCTATGGCCTATCACAATACCTAAATCATCAGAATTAAGATTATACATAACCTGTTCATCATTAGTTTCTTCATCCATAACTTCAACTTTAACTTCAAGCTTAGTTGAAGAAAAAACATCTTTTATAAATTCTTTTCCTAATTCTACAGGGTCTTTTTTCTTTTTTATCTCTACCACAGCATTTTCTCCACCAAAAACACCTAAAAAACCTTTAGAACCTTCTTTAACGATATTAATTTCTGCTTCATCACGGCTGATATCTAATTTCTTTAGACCTTTATTAATAGCATCTATTACGCTTTTAGCTTCCTGCCGTACATTGTCCATTTTTATTAAGCAGCCTCCTTTGTACCACTATCAGTAGAAACAACATATTGTTGAACAGCTGTAAAGATAGTGGAAGTCAACCAATATAAAAGTAAACCAGATGGTAATTGAAAACCAATAAAGACAATAAATATCGGCATTATCCACATCATAGTACTACTTTGTCCTCCTGAGCCACTAATTTTTTGAGTTATAAATGTTTGAGCAACCATGGCTAAACCATTTATAATTACTAAAGCAGGGTCTGGCTCAGCTAAAGAACCATCAGTAAGTCTACCTATCCAAAGAAATACACTTTCTCCCATAACTTCTTGTAAACTTAAAATTGATCTATATAGCGGAATTAAAATTACTAATTGTAAGATCATTGGTAAACAACCTGCAGCTGGATTAACATCATTTTCTTGATAAAGTTTCATCATTTCCTGCTGTTGTTTTTCTTTGTCATCTTCATATTTATCCTGTATTTTTTTCATTTCAGGTTGTATATCCTGCATAGCCTTCATAGATCTAGTTTGCTTTAAAGTAAGTGGTAATAAAGCAAACTTAATAATTAAAGTAAAAAAGATAATAGCAAGACCATAATTATTAAAAACTCCATTCAACATTTCCAAAGCACTAGCCAATAATTCGATAAATTTACCAAAAAAACTAAACATAATATTATTTCCTCCTATTTTATTCTAATGGATCATAACCACCTTCATTAAAAGGATTACATCTTAAAACCCTTTTAAATCCTAACCAACTACCTTTAAAAAAACCATGTTTTTTCAAAGCCTGTTTTGTATAAGTTGAGCAAGTAGGTTGGAATCGACAAGATTTAGGTGTCCAGGGAGAAATAGCTTTTTGATAAAAATTAATTAATATTACTAATAATTTTCTTAACATAAAAAAACACCTCAATCATTATATAGATCCATTTTTTTTAATAAAAAAACTAAATTAGATTTTAATTGATGGTAATCTAGTTTAATAACAGGCTTCCTAGCAATAAAGATAAGATCATAAGAAACTTCAATTTTTTCTTTTTTTTCCAATTCTCTAATTATTTCTCTCAATCTTCTTTTAAACTTATTTCTACCAACGGCATTAGCAACTTTTTTGCTAATAGAAAAACCATATCTATTATTTTTTAAATTATTTTTTAATTTATATAAAACTAAATATTTATTTGCATAAGATTTGCCTTTATTATAAACTTTTTTGAAATCTTTATTTTTCTTTAAGCTTTGCACAAAATAATTTCCCCCTGACAATAAATATATATACGCTATTCATTTTAAATTATATGCTATTTAAATATTAGAGTCAAGGTTATTTTCTTATTAATAGATTATCCACAAAATTTCACAAAATTTTTCTTGTTGATAATTTGTTAATAATCTGTTATTATATTATTGATTATTGTGGATTAATTATCTTCTGAAATAATATACATTATATATATAAAAATTTATTTGTTGAAAAAAATATTAACAAAAATTTAAAAAACTTAAAAATTAAGCTAAGTTATCCACAAGAAGTATAGGTATTATCCACAAATTGTTGATAAACAAGGGGTAAAAACTTCTTTTTGTGGATAACTTATTTCTTTTATTAACATATTTACTCTGAAATATTAATTAATTTTTATTATACCTTTTTCATCAGTCTTTTTATTATTAACATCTTTTGTGGATAACTATTTGTTTTTTCCACAACTTGTTCATAATTATTTTAGACAAAAAAATATATTATATTATCTAAAGTACTATAGGAGGTATTTTCATGTCCTTTTCTCAAGAAGAATTAGAACATATTTGGCAAGAAACTTTAAACAATATTAAAGAAAAACTTAGTGATCCAAGTTTTAAAACCTGGTTTTCAAATACTGAACCACTTAAAGTAAATAAAAATAATCAATTACTTATTAAAGCTCCAAATGATTTTATTAAAGATTGGATTGAGACAAGATATAATGAACTTATAGAAGAAATTATTTCTGAATTAACAGGTAATGATTGGGAAGTGCTTTTATTAACTCCTGAAGAAATTGAAGAACTTGAGTTTGAAGAGGAAACAGATAATAACGAAAAGAAAAAAAATAATAATGAAAAAAAAGAATTAAAAAATGAAAATGAAGGAAATATACATTTAGAAAATGGTTTAAACCCAAAATATACTTTTGACACCTTTGTTGTAGGTAATAGTAACCGTTTCGCCCATGCTGCATCTTTAGCTGTAGCTGAAGCCCCTGCAAAAGCTTATAACCCCTTATTTATCTATGGAGATGTAGGACTAGGTAAAACTCACTTAATGCAGGCTATTGCTCATTTTATACTTGAGCATAACCCAAATAATAAAGTTGTTTATGTTTCATCTGAAACCTTCACTAATGAATTAATTAATGCTATTAAAGATGATAGTACTGCCGATTTTCGTAATAAATATAGAAATATAGATATCTTATTAGTTGATGATATTCAATTTTTAGCTGATAAAGAAAGAACACAAGAAGAATTTTTCCATACCTTCAATTCTTTACATGAAGCTAATAGACAATTAATTATATCCAGTGATAGACCACCAAAAGAAATTCCTACACTTGAAGAAAGATTAAGATCTAGATTTGAATGGGGGCTTATAACTGATATTCAAAAACCAGATTTAGAAACAAGAATAGCTATTTTAAGAAAAAAAGCTGATTTAGAAGATTTAGAAATACCTAATGAAGTAATAATAAATATTGCAAATAAAATACAATCAAATATTAGAGAACTTGAAGGAGCTTTAATTAAAGTCATAGCTTATTCATCACTAGTAGATAAAAAAATAGATACAGATTTAGCAGAAGAAGCTCTAAAAGATTTGGTTGATAAAAATAATAATTCACCTAGAGAAATTACTATTGATTTAATAAAAAAAGAAGTAGCTGACTATTACAAAATTAATGTTAAAGAAATGGAATCTAAAAAAAGAACACAAAATATTGTATTTCCTAGACAAATAGCCATGTATCTTGCAAGAAATATGACAGAAGCATCTTTACCTCAAATTGGAGATGAATTTGGAGGAAGAGATCACACAACTGTTATTCATTCTCACAATAAAATAAAAGAAAAATATGAAAATGATATAGATTTTCAAAAAACTATAAAAAAATTAAAAAGTAAAATAAAAAGGGGATAATTAATTGTTGATAATCAGGTTAATAACATGTTAATAAAATGTGTATAAAAAAAGCTTGTTAAGTTGTTAATAAATCAATAATTCTTTTTAACAGCTTTTCTACAGCTAAGTTCTTGTTATAACAATGTTTAAATGACTTTTCAACATATTAACAGCCCCTACTACTATTACTACTAAATAATATATAATAAATATATAATAATTGAGCAT
The DNA here is from genome assembly GCA_051744825.1 of Bacillota bacterium. Lineage (GTDB taxonomy): Bacteria > Bacillota > Halanaerobiia > Halanaerobiales > DATFIM01 > DATFIM01. The sequence continues at coordinate 25,540 of JBNJDL010000006.1, forward strand.
TTTTAGTTGTGGACAAAACTATTAACATAAGTCAAAATTTTATGGAGGTGTCTATAAATGAAATTTAAAATTGAACAAAAAGATTTATATGAAGGAATACAGAAAGTTCAAAAAGCTGTAGCTAATAAACAAACAATGCCAATTTTAACCGGAATCTTTTTAGAAGCAAAAAAAGACAGAGGACTACATTTAATTGCAACAGATTTAGAAATAGGCATAGAACATTATATTAATGCAAATATTGAAAAAGAAGGCTCAATAGTTATACCAGCAAATTCATTTACTCAATTAGTAAGAGAATTACCTAATGAA
>JBNJDL010000007.1:0-25153 GCA_051744825.1 Bacillota bacterium
TTTACCAGAAATTACAATACTACTATTAGTTCTAGCAACTTGAGCAGCTTTATTAATTTTATTTTTTATTATCTCACTCTGACCAATTATAATATCAAAACAATCTCCTCTTTTAGAATTATTTATTTTTTCACATTTTTCTTCTTTGTCATTATCTAAGTTTATAATTTCACTTACATCCCTATCAGTAGCAACTGCTCCTAAAAATTCTCCATTTTCATAAAGTGGTACTCCACTCAAAATAACATAGCTTCCTTCTTTAGGACTTAAAATAATATTTTCTATTGCCTTTTTTTCATCAACCACTTTAAGCAATAAGGCATTTGGAAAATAATCTTTTAATTTTTCACCTAAAATAGCTTCTTTTTTTATTCCAAATAGTTCTTCTGATTTTTTACTCCAAAAAAGAACTCTTTTTTCTTTATTAACCACACATACTGCTTCATGTAAATTATCTAAAATTAATGCTAATTCTTTTTTACCTAAATTAGAAAGCATAAAATCCTCCTCAATCAAAACTTCTTACTACTTAGAATATTATTCTTTAAATTCTATTTCATCCCATAATTTATGTCCATTATCTGCAAAAACAAAAAGTAAACTTAGATGATTTAACTTTTCTTTTAATATGCTTTTATATTTAATTTTATTTTCTTTTAATTTTTTAGTTAAATATTCAGCTTGAAGTGGGGAAACTGTTTCATCTTTTAAACCCTGTAAGACAAAGGTAGGTGGGTCAGAAGGATCTAAGTGTTCTACAGGTTGGGCATCTTCCCAATGCTTTTTTGGAACAAAATCTTTAACTGCTTCTGCTCCATTTTCATATTTTTCACTAAATTTATAAACTCCAGCAAGTAAAACTAAAGAACTTATATTTTCTTTATTTATATTATATTCATTTTGCCATTTATCACTATAACCGATTAATGCAGCTAAATGGCCACCAGCAGAATGTCCACTTAATATAATATTTTTATTATCTCCACCATATTTATTTATATTATCTTCGGTCCATTTTAATGCTTTAGCTATATCTTTAATTTGTGTAGGATAGCGATTCTCAGGAACAAGACGATAATTTGGCAATACCGCTATATAACCCCTTCTGGCAAGATTTTTGCCTATAAATTGAAACTGATCTTTGTTATTGCTTTTCCAACTACCTCCGTGAACAAAAAATATAACTTTCTTCTTTTCTTCAATTTTTTCTTCAGAGTAGTAAATATCAAGTTTTAAGCGATCTTCATCTCCAAATTTAATATTTTTTTCTACTTTAATATTGGGTAAAGGAAGTAAATTATAAGCTCCTGCATAATAAACAGGGCCATATTTCATTCTAATAATAAAAAAAACTAAAATAACTAGTGCTAAAACAATAAGTATTTTTGACTTCAATCGCCTCACCTCTTATCTCAATCTTCAAGAACATGTTCTAAACCTTGAGTAAAAAGACATAGAACATGGTCATCATCTAGTGAATAATAAACTGAGCGTCCCTCTTTTCTATATTTAACTAAATTCATATTTCTCAAAACTCTTAGTTGATGAGAAACAGCAGATGGACTCATATCCAGGATTTCAGTTAAATCACATACACATAATTCTTTTTCTCTAAGACTATAAATAATTTTTATTCGAGTTGGATTAGACATAGTTTTAAATAAATCAGCAAGTTTATTAATTGTCTGGTCATCTAATTGTTTAGATTTCAAAATTTTAACGATTTTTTCATTTGGATTAAAGATTTCACAAATTTCACATTCTTTTTCATCCATTTCTTAAGTCTTCTCCTTTCTATTTTTAATTATAATTACTAAAACTTAAGACAAAATTCCTAGATTTTTTTCTACTTCTTCTAAGGAAGAAGACCAGATGTCATTTTCTTTTAAATAATCTAAACCTTTAGCTATTCTCTCCATAGTAAGTTTTTTATCTAAAGAAATATCTTCACCGGAAATATTTTTTATATAATCATCTTCATCAGACCATTCTTTAGTATAAAATCCTAAATCCTGTAGCGCAGAAATAAAGACAGTAAAATAACCACTACTATAATCAAAACTACCTTTTTCACTATACCATTTAAAAAATGAAAGTAATTCATCTTTGGCCTTTTCTTTATTATCAAGTATAATATAGAGTTTAGCTTTTCTGGTCTTAGCCTGAGCTTTAGCTTCAGGAAATTCACTGCTAAAATCCTCCCAGAGTTTTAAAGCTTTTTCATAATTACCATTCATTTTTGCTTCAAAAGCTTTTTCAGCCAATAATTGTATCTCTTTTTGCTCAGTTTCATCTTTAGAAACAAATTCTTTTTTTATCTTAATTTCTTCTTCATTTATATTTTCTTCATCAATTTCTTTTTCCTTTTCAAAATTAAAAAATTCTTTTATTTTATCTAAAAAACTCATAGAGTCCTCCTTTTATTGAGCATACCCTTTATTGAACTTGCTCTCTTTCTAATTCTTTTAAAATCTTATACATTTTTTCTTCTTCATCACTAATCATAACTTTAGATCTTTTTTGAGTTCGGTGTTCTCTTTTTATTATATTCATATCTACATCAAAACCAAGACTTTGAAATTTTTTTCTTACACTTTCATCTCCATTTATTAAAGATTCATAACTTATAATAATACTATCTTCAATATTTTCATAGGCAGCTATTAAGGCATTATTATTTTCTACCCATTTAGGCTCAAATTTTGAAATTCCCCTTCTAAATAAACTTGCTTTAACATCAGCAGGATTTCTAAAAATAAAAACTGCTTTAAGTCTTTTAGCAACATACTTATAAAAGAAAATTGCTGGAATTCTAACTAATTTCAAACCAGATACTCCACTTTCTTCATTAAGCATTTTTACAATTTTGTTCATTTCTTTTGTATTTTCAATAGTCATTGCTTTTTCTATAAGCTTTTTTGATAATTCCTTACTTTGAGCTAATTCATAATATCCACCTTTATTATACTCATCACCAGAAAAATCAGAAGGAAAGTTAACTCTAGCACTTTCTAAGAGTTGACAAGTAAGTGAAGTTCCACTTCTAGGATGTCCTGCAACTATTACTCCATTTTTTAAAATTCGAGCTTTTACATCTTCCGTATTATCTGCCATCTTATTCAACCTCCATTATTTATCACATATTTAACTACATTATATCAAAAAAATGTATATAAATAAATTATTATCTAGACCAGACTGGATAATTTTCTTCATATAAGTTATCTGTGATTTGTTTTACCTTTCCACTTTCTAAATCCATGATATGAATTTCTTTATATTTTCTACGCAAAAATCTATCATCATAACGAATAAAAACAATTTTTTTACTATCTGGAGACCAACTAGGATATCCTTCATAAATTTTATTATTTGTAATTCTCTCTATATTTTCTCCATTTGCATCCATTATAAACAATTCTTTATTTCCATCTAAATGAGAAGTGAAAACTATCTTTTCTCCATTTGGTGAAAAATCAGCATAACCACCATCAAAAAAAGATTTCTCTACAATTTTTTCTTCCTGACTCCCATCACGATTCATAATATAAATATCAGCATTTAAACCTTTATCTGATCTAAATACTATTTTATTTCCATCTTGTGACCAACTGGGATATTCATTATGGACTTTAGACTTTGCCTTAGTCAGTCTTTTTAAATTACTTCCATCAGTTTTAATTGTATAAATATTTTTATTATCATCATCCCAGGCACTAAATGCAATTAATTCACCATCAGGTGACCAACTAGGATAATCAATGATTTTCCCCAAATCAGTTATTTGTCTTATATTACTTCCATCACTATTCATAATATGAATTTCTCTATTTCCACTTCTATTAGAAATAAAAACTATTTCACTATTATCAGGAGACCAATCTGCTTGTATATCTTCATACTTATTAGAAGTTAATATTTTTTCATCACTACCATCAGCATTTATAGTTGCTATTTGTTTATTTCCATTTCTATGAGTTGAATAAAGAATTTTTTCTTTTGAAAAAGTGGAATCTACTTCAAGGGGGTCTTTTCCCCTATAATCAACTTGAGTTACAAAATAAGCTCCAGCTGAAAAAAGAATTATAACTATAGCTACAAATATTATATTTTTTACAATACTGTTCATGAATTTTTCACTCCTCTTATAAATTGAAAATATTAAATCATATTAATATATTTCTATAAAAATTTTAAAAAGCCTGCAAAAATCAATTTGCGCTCTTTTAATTTCGCTGTTATAATTTATTATAAGAAACTTTCAGCAAATAATACTTTATTACTTTATTTTATTAAATTAATAAATTATAATAATTTTGGAGGTGCAAAATGCCTAATAAAAAGTATAAATTTCCAATAGGCGGTATTGAATTGCCTACTAAAAAAAGCTTAACTAATGGTAAAAAAATTGAAACAATGACTGATCCTGATACAGTAGCAATCCCCTTATCTCAACATATTGGTGCTCCAGCAGAAGCAATTGTAAAAAAGGGGGATCAAGTAAAAAAAGGAGACTGTATTGGAGAATATGGCAAAGGTCTTTCAGCAAAAATTCATAGCAGTATTAATGGAGAAGTTAAAGGAATTGAAAGCAGAACAAAACCTGGTGGTGGTCAATATCAATGTATTGTTATTGAAAAAAATGTATCAGAAGAAAAGTCTAATTCTAAAAAATTAGATAAAAATAATATTGACCCTGAAACTATCAGACAAAGGGTTAAAGATGCAGGTGTTGTAGGTCTGGGAGGAGCTGGATTCCCTACACATGTAAAATTGAATCCTCCTGAAGAAAAAAATATTGATACAGTGATAATAAATGGTGCAGAATGTGAACCTTTTTTAACAGTTGACCATCGTTTAATGCTTGAAGAATATGAATATATCTTTAGAGGTTTAGAACTAATCAAAACAGCTGTTAATGCTCCTAAAGGTATTGTTGCCATTGAAGCTAATAAACCTGATGCTATTAAAAAATTACAAGAAAAAGCCAAAGATATAGAAGGAATAGAAGTTCGTGCTCTTGACACTCGTTATCCTCATGGAGCTGAAAAACATCTAATAAAGGCTATTTTAGATAGAGAAATTCCTCAAGGAGAACTTCCAATGGAAGTTGGTGTAGTTGTAAATAATGTACAAACTTCAATTAAAATAGCCCAGGCTGTTGATGAAGGAGAAAGCCTAAATGATAGAGTTTTAACAGTTAGTGGTAGTGCCTTGACTAACCCCAAAAATCTTAGGGTTCCTATTGGAACTGCAATTAAAGATGTAATAGAATATTGTGGAGGCCCAAAAAACAATGATTATCAGGTAGTTTTAGGTGGGCCAATGACTGGCTTAAATATTGATGACAAATCTATTCCAGTTGTTAAAGGTACTTCAGGAATCGTTTTACTTTCAGCTGAAGAATATGCCCAAAGTGAAACAAGAGCCTGTATTAATTGTGGTAAATGTGGAGAAGTTTGTCCAGTATATCTTTCTCCAAATAGAATTACTGCCTTTGTAAATAATGAACTAGTTGATCGCGCAGTAGATATTGGCTTAAATGACTGTATTGAATGTGGAGCCTGTGCCTACGTTTGTCCAGCTAAAAGACCTCTTTTAAGGTGGATTAAAAGAGGAAAAGCTCAGGTTAATAATTAGGAGGTGTAATATATGACAAATCAATTTAGTGGAAGTGGTCCTCATATAGAAAATGAAGACACGATTGAAAAAAATATGTGGAGTGTAATAATAGCTCTAATCCCAGCTTTAATTGCTGGAACTTACTTTTTTGGATATTATGCCCTATTCCTTTCTTTAGCTTCTGGAGTTTCTGCACTTTTATTTGAAAAAATAATAATTAGAAGCAAAAGATTAATAGGCGATGGAAGTGCTTTATTAGCAGGTCTTTTACTTGGTTTAACCTTACCGCCTACTGCTCCCTGGTGGATAGCAATCCTGGGAGGATTTTTAACAATAACAATTGGAAAACATCTTTTTGGAGGTCTAGGAAATAATATTTTTAACCCTGCTCTTGTAGCAAGAGCCATTTTATTATTATCCTTTCCAGCTATCATGACTGATTGGATATCACCAATTGATGGAGTTTCTACTGCTACTCCTTTACAACAGGGTGCAGAGTCAATTGAATATCTAGAATTATTTTTAGGTAATATTTCAGGAAGTATAGGGGAAACTTCTGCTCTTGCCCTAATTATAGGAGGTATTTATTTATTTTTAAGAGATTACATTAAATTATATATACCCTTATCTTTTATTACAGGAGCAATGTTGACCTCGTATTTATTTGGACAAGATCCTCTTTTTGCGATTTTATCAGGTGGTATAATGTTCGGTGCAATTTATATGACAACAGATATGGTTACTTCCCCCTCCGGAAAATGGGCAAAAATGGCCTATGGTCTATTAGGTGGATTTTTAACAATATTTATTCGCCAATATACTCCTTATCCTGAAGGAATAACATTTGCAATTTTAATAACTAATGGAATTTCTTATTTATTAGATCATCTCTTAGAAAGACCACATTTTGGACAAGTTGAAGAATTTAAAACCAAATTATCTAAAATAACTTCTCTTGTCTTAGCTGCAATAGTTCTTGCTGTTCTTCCTTTTGTTTTTTATGAAGATAAAAATGAATTTCCTGCTTCATTAACATATAACCATTTACAACAAGAATACCCAGAAGCAAAAGAATTTAAACTATTAGAAAAAGATGATGAAAATCACTTATATGCAGCTAGAAATGAAGAAGAAACCTTAGGTTATTTAATTTATGCTTCAAGAAACGGTTATAAAGAAGCTATAGAAAGTTTATCAAACTTAAACCTGGAAGGCGAAATTACTAAAGTACAAATTATTTCTGAAAATGAATCACCTACGTTAGGTACTAAAATAAAAGAAAAGGACTTCCTAGAACAATTTAATGATTTTACAGTAGCAGATTCTGATTCTTTAACTGAAGAAATAGATCTAATAAGTGGAGCAACTTTTTCTTCTCAAACTTTAGCTAAATCAATAGAAAATGGTTTGCAGCTATTTGTCAAAGAACAGGAAGAAAGTCTAGTTTCTGGTACTTATAGAGGTACTGCAGAAGGTGCTCAAGATGACCTTACAGTAGAAATCAAAATTGAAAATAATGAAATTGTTTCTGCTAAAGTAGCAGAACACAATGAAACTAGAAATTTAGCTGAACCTGCATTTGAAGAATTAACAGAAGAATTAGTTGACAAACAAAGTACAGAATTAGATATAATTTCTGGAGCAACTTATAGTAGTGAAGCCTTTATTGAAGCAGCAAACAAAGCCCTAGAAAAAGCTAAAAGTGACTTAGAAACTCAAAATGAAAGTCAAAAATTCACTGGAAAAGCTGAAGGACATAAAAGCACAATAGAAGTTTCTGTTAGTCTTGATGGAGAAGAAATTACTAATATTGAAGTTCTCTCTGAAGATGAAACTGATGACCTTGGGGATGATGCAATAAATACAATGATTGAAAAAATAATTGCTGAGCAATCTACAGATGTAGATATTGTATCTGGGGCAACTAACTCTTCTAATGCTTTAATTGAAGCTGTTGAAAAAGCCTTAGAAAAATCAGAGTAATTTTTTGAATAAAAGGAGGTTAGTATAAATGGACAAAAATCTAAAGATATTTGAAAAAGTCTTATTACTGGGTCTTCTCCCTCTACTTGGAGGAACGGAGACTTTAATCCAGGCACTTTTAATAACATTAAGTACAATCATTATTTCTATTATAATTTTTGCTTTATCAAATATTATACATGAAGCAAATAAATGGTATTGGGAAGTTGCAATTGCGATAACCATTAGTTATTCTTTATATCTAATTTTACCTAAAATAATACCAATTGCCGATAACATAATAAATCACTATTTCTTATTTTTAGGGGTAACTCCTATAGTATATTTAGGAGCAATTGCTGACCATAGAAAAGATTTATTTCCGTATTTAAGTAAATTCATCTTGTTTATGATTATTGCTGCTTCTATTAGAGAATTTCTTGGTTTAGGAAGTATATTTAATATACAACTAACTAATCCAGCTTATCCTCCTTTGGGAATTATAAATAAATTTCCTGGAGCAATACTTGTTATTAGTGTAATCTGGTTATTTAGTAATTTAATAACTTCAAATAAAAATTTAAAAGAAGAAGGGAGTGAGTCCCTTGTCTGAAACAGCAAGATTATTTACTAATTCTTTATTAACAAATAATATGACTATTGCCTATTTTTTAGGTATTTTATTTGCAATAATTGAATCAAAATCTATTAAAAATTCGTTTATTAAAGCTTTAAGATTTGCAATAGCAATCTTTTTAGTTAATATTCTTGGCTGGATTTTCAATTATTTACTACCAGCTGGATTTGAAGCTTTAGTCCCTGCCCTTTTCTTTGTCTCAACAATGATTGGTATAGCATTTTTAAGTTTCTTAGGGGAATTAGAAGGGGAGTACTTAGCAATGCCCAAATTCTTATTCTTTCTTGCTCCTCTTTTTGGAAGTCAATGGCTAATACAGAGTGCCAATTATAACTATCCAGAAATGGTTACAGCAACAAGTGGTCATGTTTTAGGATTTTATTTTATATTTGTTTTTACAGCAGCTATAAAAGAAAAAATTATTATTTCTGATGCCAGTCCTGTATTTAAAAGATATTCTACTGTTTTAGCAGCTTTAGCTATGTTAGCAATGGGAATAATAGGTTTCCATCTAATCTAAAAAAATTAAACCCAGGAACAGCTTGAACTAAAAAGCTGTCCTGGGTTATTTAATCTCATAGTTTAATTTTTAATTAAACTGCTTCTCCCTTTTGAAATTGCATTTCATAAAATTCTCTGTATTTATTATCTAATTCCATCAATTCTTCATGACTTCCTCTTTCTACTATTTTTCCATCTTCAACAAATAAAATTTGATCTGCATTAACAATAGTAGCTAATCTATGAGCAATAATAAAGGTTGTTCTGCCTTCAGCAACTTTATCAACAGCTCCCTGAATTAATTGCTCTGTTTCTAAGTCAACAGAAGAAGTTGCCTCATCAAGGATTAAGATTTTAGGGTCATTTAAAAATGCTCGGGCAATAGAAATTCTCTGTCTTTGACCACCAGATAATTTTATTCCTCTTTGTCCTACTTTTGTATCATAACCATCTTTTAGATCAATAATAAAGTCATGGGCATTAGCATCTTTTGCTGCCTCAATAATTTCATCTTTTGTTGCATCTGGTTTACCATAAGCAATATTTTCTGCTACAGAATCAGAAAATAAGAAATCTTCCTGCATAACCATTCCAATAAAACTTCTTAGATTTTTCAAATCATAATCTTTTACATTAACATCATCAACTTTTACCTTTCCTTGGTTTGCCTCATAAAGTCTGGGGATTAATCTTACTATACTAGTCTTACCTGCTCCACTTGGACCAACTAAAGCGACAGTTTCATCAGGATGAGCTGTAAAATTAACTCCAGCTAAGACCTCCTCTTCTTCATCATAAGAAAGGTGAACATTTTTATATTCTACTTTACCTTCAATAGAATCTTTTTTCTCATTACCTGTATTACATAGTATTTCTGGTTTTAAATCTAAATGAGAGAAAAATCTTTCTGTACTTGCAAAAAATCTACTAAGTCCCTGTGACATTCTTACAATCCTCAACAATGGCTCTCTAAACTGCATTAAATAAGTATAAAAGGCAACTATAGTACCTGAAGTAATATCACCTGTTATTGTTAAATAAGCACCATAACTTAATACTACCAATATTCCAATACTATTGAGCAATCTTGAGCCTGGAAATAAAATACTTATATAACGAATAGCCTTCATTCTATTTTTAGCATGTTCTTGATTTTTTTCTCCAAAACGCTCTCTTTCAAAACCTTCATTAACAAATGCTTTTATAACTTTAATTCCAGCTAAATTATCTTCTAGACGATCATTCATCGTTGCTTTAGCACTTCTGGTTTTCCTGAAAGCCTGGTGCATTCTCTGCATTAACTTTATTGCAAAAAATAACAGCAAAGGAACAAAAACTAAGGCAGCTAAAGTAAGTTTTAAACTTAAAGAAAATAAAATAATTACAGTACCTATTAAAAGTACAGCAGAACCTACTATAGCCTCTGGACCATGATGAACAAATTCCTGCAACCTATTTAAGTCATCAATTACTCTTGACATTAACTCACCAGTCTTTTTGTTATCATGAAAATCCAGAGATAAATATTGATAATGATCATAAAGGTCATTTCTCATATCTCGAGTAATATACTGGGCCACCTTATGTCCGTGATAAACTCGTAAATATCTAAAAAAGGAACTTACTAAATATACACCTAAAGCTGTAAGAGTAAGAGTGACAATTCTAGAGGCATTAGCATTAGGTATAGCTTCATCAATTATTGACCTCAAAATAAGAGGTGGTACTAAGGCTAAAAGTGAAATCAAAGCATGTAATAACTGTATCCCAAAAAATAAGTACTTATATTTTTTTAAATAACTATCATAAAATTTACTTAAAAGTGTCAAATAACTATAATCTTCTATTGTCTGATTTTCAAGGTCTTCTAAATTCATCTACTCCCTCCTTTATAATATTAACTTTTGTATTAATGATTTTAACAACTATAAGTTAAAAATGCAAAATATTTTAGTTAAAAATTATAAATCAAATTCTTCTCCAGGATCTTTGCTATAGTCAAATTCATAAAGCAATCTTTGTATAATCCGCTCACTTGCCTTTCCATCACCATAAGGATTGATGGATTCAGCCATTTCCTTATAAAATTTCTCATCATTTATTAATTTATTTGCTTTTTCAAAAATTTCTTTCTCATCTGTTCCAACTAATTTTACTGTTCCTGCTTCAATAGCTTCTGGTCTTTCAGTAGTTTCTCTTAAAACTAATACTGCTTTCCCTAATGCAGGTGCTTCTTCCTGTATACCTCCAGAATCAGTTAAAATCAAATAAGAACGAGCCATTAAATTAACAAATGGTTTATAATCTAAAGGTTCTATTAAATGTACTCTATTCATTCCGGCCAAAATTTTATTTGCCTTTTCTCTCACAGCTGGGTTGAGATGTACCGGAAAAACAAGTTCTGTATCTTTATTTTCTAAAATTATCTTTTTAACAGCTTTAAAAATATTTTCCATGGCTATTCCCAGATTTTCTCTTCTATGACTGGTAAGCAATATCACTTTTTTATTTTCAAAATCTATTTTTTTTAATTCTTTCTGGTAAAAATTAAAATTATCATCTCTTGTTTCATATAAGGCATCTATTACTGTATTACCAGTTTTAAAAATTTTGTCTTTATTAATATTTTCTTTTAATAAATTTTTATAACTACTTGATGTAGGAGTAAAATGCAAATCTGTTAAAACACCTGTTAAATGTCTATTCATCTCCTCTGGAAATGGAGAATATTTGTTATTTGTTCTCAAGCCTGCTTCCACATGACCTATTTTAATTTTATTATAAAATGCTGACAAAGCTCCAACAAAGGTTGTTGTTGTATCTCCATGGACTAAAATCATGTCCAGATCTTCTTTTTTGTGAATATCCTCTAAACCATTTAAAACCCTAGAAGTAATTCCAGCAAGGCTTTGTCTTTCTTTCATAATATTTAAATCATAATCAACTTTAATAGAAAATAATTCTAAAACTTGATCAAGCATTTCCCTGTGTTGAGCAGTAACTGTTACTAAAACTTCAAATTCATCTCTTTTTTTCATTTTTTTAATCAAAGGGGCCAACTTTATGGCCTCTGGCCTTGTTCCAAAAACAAACATTATATTTTTTTTATTTCTCACAGCTTAAACCACCTTTATTAACTTGAATTTACCAGTATCAGGATCAGCTTTCAATTCTTTAACTTCTTTTACTTTAAAATTTACATTCTTCATATTTTTTTCAGCTAAAATTTTGTTCATTTTATTTTTTATTTTTTTCTTAACTTTAATTTTATCTTCGTTTTCATTAATTAATACTTTCATTGTAAAACTTTCTTGACCATCTTTCAAGATTTGAAATCTTTTTAAACCTTTAACGTAAAATTCAGCTAGAGCTATAGGATGAAGAAAGTCTTCTTTTCCCTTTTCATTCTTAAAATAAATTATTTCTTCTCTTCTACCTATTAATTTTTCTATCTGAGTAAAAGGCCAATTCTTTTCTTCATTTTGAGCTTTTTTCAAAACATCAGACATTTCATAACGAATTAGAGGTTGAGTATAATTATATAAATTAGTTATTAAAGTTTTATTATCTTTAATTTCAATCAGGTTAATATCTTCCATCAAATAGATATTATTATCTTCAGCTTTCTTTATACCCAACATAAGAGATTCTGAAGCAGCATAATAGTTTACTGCTTCTACTCCCCAGGCTTCCTTTATAATTTTTTTATCATTCTCTAAAAAAGGTTCTCCACCACAAATAATCGTTTCAGGAGATATATTCAATTTTCCTTCTAATTGATATTCAGCCAATATTCTTAGAGCAGAAGGATATCCAGTCAAATTATGAGGTTTTAAATTATTTAATTTTTTTATATAGTTATCAACTTCTTTATTTATATTTATAATCAGATAATCCTCATAAAAAATTTCCTCAAATTGATTAATAGGACTTAAAAAAAGACTAATACCTGCATAATGACCATCTGAAGCTCCTATAAAAGCATAACGTTTAGCTTTTAATCCAAAACTTCCAAACATGCGCAAAGATACTGCTTTTATTAAATCCCACTCATTTTTACTATAAATAAAATAACCTAAGCGCCCTGTAGAACCTGAACTATGAATAATTTTATAATTATTATTAAAAAAACTAGCTGGCTCAGGACTATTTTCTAAAAATTTTTCTACTTTATTTTTTGTTATACCTTTAACTGTAATATTTTTATTAAAATTACTCATTATTTTTTCCTTATTAACTACTGGCAAATCCGTTATTTTAATTTCACTTAAATCTTCTCTCTTTATGCCCTCACTTTTATACAATCCCCTGTAAAACTTAGAATTATCATAAGCATGAAAAAGCAGAGAACGAAATTTTTTCTCCTGAAGAGATTTAATTTCTTCTCTACTTTTATTTAAATTCCTATTAAGTTTAAATTTGTAATATAGGGTCCTCAAAATACCCATAATATTACCTCCTGCTAAAATATAACTTTCTCTTCATCTATATTTTAGCATCATTAACTATTTTAATCAAAATTATCGCTGGAGTTTTCTCTATATATTAAATTTGTTTAAAATCATACAAAATAGATAAATAGCGAATTTTATTAATTATTTGTAATTACATCTCAATGAACTGAAACAAGAAATAAGGTCTAAAGACACGATGTCTTTAGCTCAGCTTAAGTCAGGAGCTTGGCTTCGATGCCTGATGCTAATCAAACCATGCGCAATTTAAAAAGGAAGATTAGCGAGACTTATTTGCTGAGGTAACCTTATTTCTTGTGTAAGCGAATTGTTAGATGTATCAAATAATTAATTTATGAGTCTTTTATCTATTTTGTATGATTTATTAAATTTTAGGAAAACACCAGCGATATATTATTATTAAATTAATTCAGCTGCTGCTTCATCTATAATTATTGTAACCTCTGGATGAGTCTGAAGTAAAGTAGAAGGTACTTGAGTAGAAATATGGCCACTAACTGTTTCTTTTAGAGCATAAGCTTTGTTTTTTCCACTTGCTAATAACACAATTCTTTTTGCCTTAAGAATTGTAGCAATCCCAACAGTGATAGCTCTGCGAGGAACCTCTTCTTCAGAATCAAAAAATCTACTATTAGCTTTAATAGTTTCTTCAGAAAGCTCAACTTGATGAGTTTTTACATTTAGTTTTTCAGCAGGCTCATTAAATCCTATATGTCCATTTGCTCCTATACCTAAAACTTGTAAATCTATACCACCTGCTCTTTCAATTCTCATATCATATTCTATACATTCTCTTTTTATATCATCTGTTAAACCATCTAAAAGGTTAATATTATCTTCAGGAATATTTATATGATTAAAAAAATTATCTTGCATATAATAGTGATAACTTTGAGGGTTTTTTGGTGATAGATTACAATATTCATCTAAATTAAAAGTTTTTACTTTAGAGAAATCAATCTCATCTTTATTATACATTTCTATTAATTCATCATACATACCTAAAGGAGTACTACCAGTAGCCAATCCTAAGACACTATTTTCTTTTAATCGAACCTGACTTGCCAAAAGTAAAGCAGCCTTTTTACTCATTGCATTATAATCTTTTTCAATTATTACTCTCATAATAACTCCTTTCTCTAATTTAAATTAAAAATTTAAATACTTATAAAAATTATTACCAGGAGCAATTTCTCCTAAAACCACTCTTTTTTTAGCTCCAGTAGCTTTGGGAAGATTATTGCTTCTTCCTTTCATACTTTCATAAGCTAATACTGCAAAAGCTATTGCCTCTTTTGCCTCACTACTATATCCTAAGTCTTCTTGAGTTAAAAGATTAATTTCTTTCTCATATTTTTTTGCTAAATAATATTTTATCATTTTCATAAGTTGAGGATTATAACTTCCTCCTCCACCTACAATTACTTCATCTATCTTTTTACCTATAAACCTTTGATAAGAATCTACTATTGCTAAAGCAGTAAAGGCTGTTATTGTAGCAATTATATCATAATCACTAAGCTCCATCTCTTTTCCTTTAGCAATAATTTTTTTAGCATATTCCTGGCCAAAATCAACTCTTCCAGAACTTTTTGGAACTTTCTTTTTTATAAAAGGATGAGCCATCATCTTATCCAATAATTTTTGAGATATATTTCCCTTTTTAGCCATTTTCCCATCTTTATCATAGCTTAATTTACCCTTAGTTAAAATATTTACTGCATTATCTATTGTCATATTCCCAGGGCCATTATCACTACCTCTAACCTCATTCAATTTACAATCAGCAGGCAAGTAACTATAATTAGAAATCCCACCTATGTTTTGCAAAATTCTATTTTTTTTCTTATCTCTATAAAGTAAATAGTCAGTATAAGGAACTAAAGGAGCTCCTTCTCCACCAACAGCTAAATCTCTCATCCGAAAATTAAAAACAGTAGTAATACCAGTTTTCTCTGCAATAAAAGAGCCAGAGGTTATTTGTAATGTTGATATATTTTTTTTATCACTGACATTATGAAATACTGTTTGCCCATGTGAGCCAATTAAATCAATATCACTATTATCTAAATTAGCTTTATAAATCAATTTATTTACAGCTTTAGAAAATCTATGAGCTAAATCTATGTTTAATTCAGAAATAATTTTTATATTAGATTTTTCATTATTTACTCCCTTTAAAATCTTAGCTTTAAACTCTTTATCATAATCTAAGCTCAAGAATTCTTCTAATTCAACTGAAATTTTTCCTTTATTTTCTGAAATATTTACTAAGGCAGCATCAATTCCATCCAGAGAGGTCCCTGACATTAAACCTATGATTTTTTTAGTCACAAAATTCCCCCTTAGCTTCTCTTAAAGCATAAAAAACAGCTCCATAAGCTGCAGAAAATTGTGGTTTATAGCTTTCTAGAAAATAATTTTTTAATCTATTAGAAAATAAATTATAAAAATAATTATTTTTAAAGAGTCCTCCACTAACAGCAATTTTACTCTCATTATAGTCAAGTTTTCCCTGTAAAGATAAGGCAAGTAAAACTAACTCATCTGCTGCTTTTTCAACTATTTCTATTGCTAATTCATCACCTTTTTCAGCTAAAGAAAAAACCGCAGGAGCTAAGCTGGCTATTTCTTTTTTTGGTAATTTATTATCATAAACAAAGGGAATGAGATTTTCTAAATTTTTCATTGAAAACTCTTTTTTTACTAAAGGTATTAATAAAGTGCTTTTATCTCTTTTTTCACTTGCCCGAATAGCTTTCTTTATCGCCTTTAATCCTATCCAAAATCCACTACCTTCATCTCCAATAATTGGCCCCCAGCCTCCACTTCTCAGCTTTTCTCCAGAATCTTTCAAAGCATAAGCTATAGAGCCAGTTCCCGCTATGACAATAACTCCTTTTTTGCCAGCAGTTGCTCCCAGTAGAGCAATATGCCCATCATCACTCAAATAATATTTATCTGTGATTAATAACTTATCTAATATAGTTCTTAGACGCTTTTTATCCTCTTTTCTACCAGCACCTGCAGTACCAATTCCAAGAAGGTCAACCTTATTGAGATTAGCCTTCTTTTTTGCTTTCTCTAAAGCAGTATTTATTTCTTTACATGCCTTATTAAGTCCTATACTTTGATAATTACCAGCTCCAGAAACTGCTCTACTTATAATTTTATCAGTCTCAGTATTATATATTACACATTCACTTTTACTTCCCCCTGCATCAATCCCTGCTATATACAATCAAACCACCTCAATCAAGTCTAATTTATTTAAAGTGGTAGCTATTAGATTATGTAATCTTGGTCTAAGGGAAATAATCTGTCTATTTTCTCGTGTAGGATGTACTCTATTAGTTAGTAAAATAACTCCAACTTTTATATCAGGGTCAATCCAGATAGATGTTCCAGTAAAACCTGTATGACCAAAAGCCTTTTTACTAAAAAGAATTCCTCCAGATGATCTAAAATTATCTCTAAGATCCCAACCCAAAGCTCTATTTTGATTTAAATTATTGGTCCAATTTTTTATCATAGTATTAATTGTTAATTCACTAAAAATCTTCTTTCCTCCAAGCTCGCCTTTATTTAAGAGCATCATTACAAATTTATTTAAATCATTAATATCAGAAAATAAGCCTGCATGACCACTTATCCCACCTAAAGAATAAGAATTTTCATCATGAACTTCTGCAACTACCATTCTATTTCTAAAACTACAATATTCAGTAGCAGCAAAGTCTTCTTTGCTCAATTTTGAAAGATTATCCAAGGGTTTAAAGGCTGTATTTTTCATAGCTAAAGGTGAAAATATTTTTTCTTTAGTATAATCATGAAGGTTTTTTCCACTTGCTCTTTTTACTAATTCACCTAATAAGATAAAATTAGGATCACTATAATTTACTAACTCTCCAATTTCATTTTCTAACTCAAGATTTAAAATATAGTTAATTTTTTCCTCATAGCTCATATTTTTTTTCCACAATTCAACAATCGCCTGATAACCAGAACTATGAGTTAATAAATGATATATAGTTAAATCTTTCTTATCATCAGGAATTTTAGGAAAATATTCTTTTAAATAATCCCAAAGATTTATCTTTCCTTCTTCTATTAATTTCATAATAGCACTTGTAGTTGCTACGACTTTAGTTAAAGAAGCCAGGCCAAAAACAGTTTCTTTTGTCATCTTACGCTTAACTTCCTCACTTTGAGCTAAACCAAAAGCTTTTTTATAAAAAACTTCTTTATCACCAACTATTCCTAGAACTGCTCCAGGAAATGTTCCTTTTTCTAATTCTTTTTTTATTAAATTATCAATGGCTGAAAAATCAGCATTTACTTTTTTATTTTGCATTTTAACACCTACTTATAATTGCTATTAAAATTTTCATCTTAAAGACTTACTGGCAACTTGCCACTAGCCTTAATTTTTCCTAAAAATAAATTCGCTGCCGCTTCTTGATTAGCTGGACTATAATCATAAGTTGTTACAAAAGCTGCTGTATTTTTAAGATGATTGTAATCATAAGGATTACGAAGAGCTAATACTATAACTTTATTTTTTCTAGCAAGTTTTTCAGCAATATCTAATTGCCCTCTATTTTTTACTCCATCATAAGTACAGACTATAATCACATCATTTTCAGCTAAGCTATTTTCTTTTTCTGTACTTAGCTTTTCATCTTTAGTTAAAGTTATATGTTTTAAACCATCAATCTCTTTTTTTAAATTATTTACAAATAAATTATCATGCTTTTTATCATTTTCAACTAAAGTAACTCTTCCCATCTCAAAATCTAAAACTCCTAGCTGCTTTTGATTAATATCAGCTGCAAATTCAGCTATTATCTCTTCCCCTTTTACTACAGTAATACCTTTTTTAGCAGCATTTTCAGCTATTTTCTTATTTTTAGCAAAATTTATTTTTTTATAGTCAGCTTTTTCATAATTTGAAAGTGAAATTCTCTTTTCTTTTAGTTTTAATATTCTTTTTACTGATTGATTTATCCTTTGTTCCTGAATTCTATTTGCCTTTACAGCTTCCACTGCTGCTTTTATAGCTCTTTTTTGTCTTTTATAACTGTGAGATATAAGAATAATATCACTACCAGCACTAATGGCCTGAACTGCACCTTCAATACTACCATAACTATCAGCTATAGCATTCATTTCCATACAATCAGTTACAATAACCCCTTTATAAGCTAACTCTTCTCTAAGAAGAGAAGTCAAAACTTTTCTAGAAAGAGTAGCTGGCACAGATACTTGTTTTTCTATAGCTGGAAAATAAACATGAGCAGACATAATTGAATCAACTCCAGCTTTAATAGCTTCCTTAAAAGGTAACAATTCCACTTCATCTAATCTTTCTCTACTATGTTTAATAACAGGGAGATTCAAATGAGAATCAAGGTCTGTATCCCCATGACCAGGAAAATGCTTAGCACAGGCTATTACCCCATTTTCCTCTAATTTTTTAATATAAATTGAAGAAAATTTAGCAACTAATTTAGGGTCTTCACCAAAAGACCTTACTCCTATAACAGGATTTTCAGGATTATTATTTACATCTACAACTGGGGCTAAATTCATATTTATTCCTAAATTTTTTAATTCATTTGCTGTGGCTTTTGCTACTTCTTTAATAATTTCTTCACTTCTTGTTGCTCCTAAAAGCATATTTCCTGGAAAATGTGTACTTTCTTTTAAACGGGTAACAATTCCTCCTTCTTGGTCAATAGATATAAATAAAGGAAAAGAATTATTATTTTCTAAAGAAATCTCCTGTAATTCATTGGAAAGTTGAGCAGTTTGAGAAGGATTTTCTAAATTTCTACTAAAGTAAATAACTCCCCCTATATAGTGATTTTTAATTAAATCTTTAATTTTTTGATTAGGGCTTTTCCCCTGAAATCCAACCTGAAACATTTGTCCTACCTTTTCTTCAATACTCATATTTTCAATAATTTCATCTAAACTCATCTTTAATTCTAGCCCCTCTCTCTACTTATTTATAATTTAAAATTCTTAATATAATAAGTATTTTTCTCTTTTTACTAAAAAATTATTTAGCTCTTGATTCCAGCTTTTTACGATATCTGAAATTTTTTCTCCCCTATCAATACTTTTTCTAACTTCATCTGTCCCCATAAGTAAATCAAAGAAATACTTACCTTTTTTATTTTTTATCCACTTTGTTTTTTCTGGATAAATATCAAATAAAGTTTTTATAATATTTAAAGCAACATAATATGAATCTATTCCTTTTTTATCATCAATAAAAATTTGCAAACCTTCACACTCTTCATCTTTGTATTTAGAATAACAAGGTTTAAAATAGATAGGTCTAAATTTAACCCCATTCAAATCTTTATTTTTTAATTCAGATAATAGTTTTTCTGCTTCTATCCAAGGGGCTCCAAAGTATTCAAAAGGCTTAGTAGTACCTCTACCTTCAGAAATGTTTGTCCCTTCAAAAAGAACTGTGATAGCATAAATAAGGGCAGTTTTATAATGTGGAATTCCAGGTGAAGGAGGAACCCATAAAAGATTATCAAATTCATTAAATTTTTCTCCATTCCAACCACTGCATTTCACAATTCTTAACTTAGCATTCAAAGAAAACTCTTCATTAGCCCACTTAGCCAATTCACCAAAGGTCATACCATGGCGGTGAGGCAAAGGATATAAGCCAACAAATGATCTGAATTCATCTTTGACTATATTTCCCTCAACCTTTCTTCCAAGAGGATTCATTCTATCTAAAACTATAATTTCTGTATTACTCTCTCCACAGCTTTCAATAGTATATAATAAAGTTGATAAATAAGTATAAAATCTTAGTCCTATATCCTGTATGTCAAAAATTATTATATCTATATCTTCTAAAAGCTCTAAAGAAGGTTTTTTCAAATCACCATAAAGACTTATAACCTCTAAATTAGTTTTTTGATCTATTTCATTTTCTATCTTATCACCAGCATTACTATTACCCCTTATCCCATGTTCAGGAGCAAATAATTTAGTTAAATTTATATTCTTATTTTCGTAAAAAAGATCTATATTTTGTTCAAGGTCATTTGTTAGCCCTGTATGATTTGTGAGCAAAGCCACCTGTTTATCTTTTAAATAATCCAAGCTTTTTTCTAAAAAAATTTCTAAGCCTGTTTTATACTTTTTCATAAAAACCACCATTTCAGCTATAATTATTTAACACTAATTAATAACATTTCGTAAAATGCCTTTGTGTTTTTTAAGTAACTTTTTTGCCTTTTCCTTTGATAACTTTTTTTCATACATTACTATAGCTTCTTTTAAATTGTAATTGCTTTTTTCTAAATACTTTTTTGCTGTATTATTAGTAGCATCAGTTATTAAAGTAAAAATATCTTGTGCCCTATTTCTAAGTTTCTCATTTGTTGGATTAAGATCAACCATTAAATTAGAATAGACCTTACCTAATTTAATCATTACTGTAGTAGAAATCATATTTAAAACCATTTTTTGAGCACTACCTGCTTTCATTCTAGTAGAACCTGTAACCACCTCTGGGCCAACTATTGGAGTTATGGCAACTTCACTCAACTCAGAAAGTCTGGATTTTTTTGTACAGCTTAAAGCCACAGTTAAAGCACCTCTTTTTTTTGCCTCTTTAATAGCTCCTAAGACAAAAGGAGTTTTACCACTGGCTGCAATTCCTATTACACTATCATTTTCACCAATGTTATGTTCTTCTATTTTATTAACTCCTAAATTTTCATTATCTTCTATGTTTTCCTGGGCTTTAAACATAGCTTCTTTACCACCAGCAAGTATACCTACAACTTTATTAGGGCTTATGCTAAAAGTTGGCTCACATTCAGCTGCATCCAGAACTCCTAATCTACCACTGGTTCCAGCCCCTACATAAAAAAGTCTTCCCCCTTTTCTCATCTTTTCAGTGATTATATCCACTGCTTTTTCAATATTTATTATCTCATCTTTTACTGCTTTTGCTACTTTTTGATCTTCTTTATTTATTAAATCAAGAATTTCTTCTGTTTTCATTTTATCGATTTTCATACTTGCTTTATTTCTTTTTTCAGTTATCCTTTTTTTAGTATTTTCAATCATCATTCAACCTCCACTATAATTATTTCAGCCTGCTATTTTGCATAACAACTCTAGTTTTACTTAAAGCTTCTATTGTCTGATCATATTCAGTTGTTGCTACTCCTAAAAATAAAACATCTATAACTGCTAATTGGGCCATTCTTGAAGCAAGAGCACTACCTCTAAAAGGAGTTTCTTTAGAAGATATAAGTAAAACTATATCAGAAATATCAGTAACAGGAGAGCCCATATTTGAAGTAATAGCCATAATTTTTGCTCCTGCTTTTTTGGCAATTTTTAGTGATTCAATTAATTCTTTAGTTCTTCCTGAATCAGAAATTGCAACTACTAAATCCTCATTAGAAAGCAAAGAAGCCATTGTTTTTTGACGATGATTATCTTTTATAGATTCTGCTAAATAATTAATTCTTTTAAATTTTAATTCACTATCTTCTGCAACTATTCCTGAAGCACCAAAACCAAAAAAGAAAATTCTTTTAGAATTAATTATAGCTTCTATAGCCTTTGTTATTTTTTCATTATCTAATAGTTTTTTAGTATTATGCAAAGATTGATCATAGATTTGAAATATCTTATTTATTATCTCTTCATTATTATCATCTGCTTCAATTTCTCCATAAATATGTTCATGTTTTCCTTCTTTATCTGCTTGAGCTAACATGATTTTTAATTCTTGATATCCAGAATAACCAATATGTTGACAAAACTTTACTACTGTAGCCTCACTAACACCTGCTTCACTGGCCAATTTAGTTATTGATAAATGTATTACTTCTTCTCTATTGTTTAATATAAACTTTGCTACCTTTTTTTCAGCAGGTTTCAATTGCTCCATATAGCTATTTATACGCAAAATACCATGAGATAAAGCTTTTGCTTTTTTATTCATAATATTCACTTCCTTAATTTAATAATCATTCATATTTGGATCAAGGGCATCTCTTAAACCATCACCTAAAATATTAAAGGAAAGAACTGTAATCATAATAGCTATTCCAGGAAAAGTTGAAACCCACCAGGCCTGTCTTATAACTGCCCTACCCTTGCTGAGCATTTGTCCCCAGGAAGGAGTTGGAGGTTGAACACCTAAACCTAAAAAACTTAAAGAAGATTCAGTTATAATCGCTCCTGCCATCCCTAATGTTGCCATTACTATAACTGGTGCTATAGCATTAGGAATCATATGCTTAAAAATTATTTTAGGAGTTTTTGCTCCTAAAGCTTCAGCCGCTGACACAAACTCTTTATTTTTTAATGACAAAAATTCCCCTCTTATTAATCTAGCATAACTAACCCAACTTACTATTCCAATAGCTAACATAACATTAAAAATACTTGCCCCTAATACTGCAACTAAAGATATTGCTAATAATATACTAGGAAAGGCAAGAAGTATATCTACTATTCTCATAATTAATCCATCTACCCATTTTCCATAATATCCTGCTAACGACCCTAATAAAACACCTATAATACCTGAAATACCCACTGCAACAATTCCAACTAAAAGCGAGACTCTAGAGCCATAAATAATCCTTGATAATATATCTCTTCCCATTTTGTCTGTACCAAGCCAATGGTCTCTCGAAGGCCCTTCTAAAGAAGCTGACAAATCCATTTCCATTGGATCATAAGGACTTATATAAGGAGCAAATAAAGCACTAGTAATTATTATAAAAAGTATAATGAGTGCTACCTTAACTCTTCTATTTCTTTTTAGTTGATTAATAACTCTACTAGAAGACTTTTTAGAATTACTCAATTTTTCACTCTCCTTTCTTTATTCATATTTTATCTGAGGGTCTATAAAACCATATATAATATCAATAGCTAAATTTGCAAATAAAACTGTAACAGCTATAATAATAGTTACTGCCTGAACTACAAGATAATCTCTTCTAAAAATTGAATCAACCATTAATCTTCCCATTCCTGGTCTTCCAAAAACCTTTTCAGTAATAACTGCTCCGCCAAGTATAAATCCTAAACGCAACCCAATCATAGTCAACACTGGTAACATTGCATTTTTTAAAGCGTGTTTATAAATAACAACTCTTTCTTTAAGTCCTTTAGCTCTAGCAGTTCTAATATAATCTTGATTAATTACTTCTAACATACTAGACCTTACTAACCTAGTTGTTAATGCCGCTCCGGCTGTACCCAAAGTAATCGCCGGCAAGACTAAGTGTTTCCAGCTTCCTACTCCAGTTGCTGGGAAAAACCCTAATTTTAGTGAAAATAATAATATTAACATCATTCCTAGCCAAAAATTAGGTATAGAAATTCCTGAAAGGGCAAAAATCATTGCTGCATCATCAAATATTGTATATCTTTTTATTGCAGAAATAATTCCTATGGGAAAAGCAATAATATAGGAAATAAACATTCCTGCCAGACTTAAATAAACTGTATATTTAATCCTTTCTCCTATCAGCTCACTTACTGGCCTTTTATAATGTAATGACTCGCCAAAATCTCCCTGTAAAGCATTTTTTATAAAATTAAAATATTGAATAGGTAATGGTTCATTCAAACCTAGGCTATCTCTCATTTCTTCAATTTGTGCAGGTTGAGCAAATTCCCCTAACATTATTTCTACTGGATCACCAGGGGTTAAATGCATTAAAGAAAAAACTATTAATGATACTCCCAATAAGATTGGAATCATAAATAATAATCTTCTAATAATATATTTAGACACACTACACCTCCTAAAATATAAAAAGGGGAAGGGGATAAACCCTCCCCATTATTTATAATTTTCTCTAATATCTTTAATCAGTAATTTTTACATCCTTTAATTTATGAAGAATAGTTACTGGATATGGTGCTGCCTCAAAACCTTCAATTCCTTTTCTGTAAGCAGCTAAATCTTCTTCAGAATAAAGGAAAATCATTGGAACATCATCTGTAATTTCTTGATACATCTCTCCATATACTTCTTTTCTTTCTTCAGGGTCTATAGTTCTTCTACCTTCCTCAATTAACTCATCAACTTTTTCATTTTTATAAAACATTCTATTTGAGCCACCATCTGGAGGAGTCATTTCAGAATGGAAGAACCAATATGCATCTGGATCAATAATTCCATACCATCCTAAAAGATAAATTTCTGCTTTACCCTGTTTTACATCTTCATAAAAAGTACCCCATTCTAATAATTCAATCTCAGCATTAATCCCGGCAGCTTTCATATATTGTTGCATAATTTGTGCTAATTCTTCGCGACCAGAACTTGTTTTTATTGTTACTTCTTCTCCATCATAATCAGCTTTTTTAAGCATTTCTTTTGCTTTTTGATAGCTATACTCATATTTATTAATTTTTTCATCTTCCTCATATTCTTGAGTTAGAGATGAACTTGTAGGAAGAGGTACTACAGTTCTACTTCCATCAAAGTGATCAGTTATAGCATCTTTATCTAAAGAATAAGCAATAGCTTTTCTTAGATATTTGTTATCAACTGGCTCATTAGTAACATTAAAACCTACATAATTATAATTTGTTCCAGCTATTGACTCTAATTTAATTTCATCATTGTTTTCAATATTTTCACGATCATCAGAGGTAATTGACATTAAAACATCAATTGCGCCTGTTTCTAACTCTACAACACCTACAGAACTTTCAGGAACTATTTTATAAATTGCCTTGTCGATATTAGGTCTACCTTCAAAATAATCTTCATTGGCAACTATAACAGTCTCCTGGTCTTCTTCCCTTTCAGAAAACTTGAAAGGGCCAGTTCCTACAGGATTTTCCTCAAAATCATAGTCTTCATCTTCTAATAAATGTTTAGGCACAATACCAATATTCATATTTACCATAAATGGAGCAAATGGCTCTT
>JBNJDL010000008.1:0-24985 GCA_051744825.1 Bacillota bacterium
AAATAACCCGCCAGAAAACTGACGGGATATAGTCAAATTAAAATTGAAAAACTAGCCCAAAATTTTATCTCTAAACATTTCATTGACCATTTGAGGATTAGCTTTTCCTTTAGTTTCTTTCATAACCTGTCCAACCATAAAGCCAATAGCCTTATCTTTACCATTTTGTATATCTTCAACAACTTCAGGATTTTCTTCAATAATATTATCAACAATTTCTTCTAATTTATCTTCATCACTAATTTGTTTTAGTCCCTTTTCTTCTACAATAGTTTCTGGCTCTTTACCACTTTCAAACATTTTTTCAAATACTGTTTTAGCGATTTTACTACTTATAATTCCTTCATCCATAAGTTCAAGCATTTTTCCTAACTTTTCACCAGTAATTTTACTTTCAGTTACCTCAATTTCATTTTCATTTATTAAACGAAGGAATTCACCCATAATCCAATTACTTACTTCTTTTGGATCATCAAAAGCAGTTACCCCTTCTTCAAATAAATTAGCTAAGTCAATATCATCTGTTAAAACTCCAGCATCATATTCTGGTAACCCATATTCTTCTATAAAGCGTAACTTCTTTTCTAAAGGAAGTTCAGGGATTCTTTTTTCAATCTCTTCTATCCAATTTTTATCAATTTCAAGTGGAGCAAGATCTGGCTCAGGGAAATATCTATAATCATGAGCTTCCTCTTTACCTCTCATAGAAATAGTTTTTCTTAAATCTTCATCCCAGGTTCTTGTTTCCTGTATAACTTCTTCTCTTTTATCAAGAAGTTCTTTTTGCCTTTCAACTTCATATTCTAAACCTTTTTCTACAGCCTTAAAAGAGTTCATGTTTTTAAGTTCTGTTTTTACTCCAAATTCTTCCTGTCCATAGGGACGAAGTGATACATTAGCATCACATCTAAGTGACCCTTCTTCCATATTACAATCTGATATACCTAAATATTCCATAGTCTTTTTTAATTGATCTAAATACTTTCTTGCTTCCTGAGCAGAACGCATATCTGGCTCACTTACTATCTCAATTAAAGGCACACCAGTTCTATTATAATCAACTAAACTACCACTTGATTTATCAATAGTTCCTTCATGAATTAATTTTCCTGCATCTTCTTCTAAGTGTACTCTAGTTACACCAAGTTTATGAAGTTCATCTTTATCTTCCTTTTCAATCTCTATATAACCATCTTTACCTATTGGAAGGTCATATTGTGAAATTTGATAAGCTTTTGGTAAATCAGGATAAAAATAATTTTTACGGTCAAACTTACTATATTCACTAATATCGCAATTTAAAGCTCTACTGGCCATAATTGCATAATCAACTGCTTTTTTATTTAAAACTGGTAAAGTTCCTGGCAATCCCAGACAAACAGGACAGGTATGGCTATTAGGCTCTCCACCAAATTCAGTGCTACAATCACAGAAAATTTTAGATTTTGTATTTAACTGTACATGTACTTCAAGGCCAATAACTGTTTCATATTTTTTTGTCATCTTTACACCTCCAAATTATCAGGTCTTAAATCAAGGTCAAGTATTTTTTCCAGAGTATTTGCTGCCTGTAATATTTTACCTTCACCAAAATGAGGGCCAATCATCTGTAAACCAATAGGTAGACCTTTACTATCAAAACCAGATGGTATTGAAATAGCAGGCAAACCAGCAATATTTACTGGAACTGTAAATATATCCTGTTGATACATTTCAAGTGGAGTTTGTTCAGAATCTAGTTTAAAGGCAGTACTTGGAGTTGTTGGTGAAATAAGTAGATCATATTCTTCAAAAACTTTTTCGAAATCTTCTTTAATTAGTGTTCTCACCTTTTGAGCTTTAAGATAAAAAGCATCATAATAACCTGAACTCAAAGCATATGTTCCTAACATTATTCTTCTTTTTACTTCATCTCCAAAGCCTTTAGTTCTAGTATCTTTAAACATACTTTCAACATCTTTTGCTTTTTTGGACCTCATACCATAGCGTACCCCATCATATCTAGCTAGGTTTGAACTCGCTTCTGCAGGAGCGATTATGTAATAAGCTGCAAGTGAATATTCAGCTGATAGCAAATCAACTTCTTCTATAATAGCTCCAGCTTTTTCTAATTTGTTAATAGCTTCTCGAATATTTTCTTCTACCTCTTCATCTATATCAAGATCAAAATATTCCTTTGGTATACCTATTTTCATTCCTTTTACATCTTCTTTTAAATAATTTCTATAATCAGGTACTTCCTTATCAACTGAAGTTGAATCTTTTGGATCATGGCCAGAAATAACATTCATCATTAAAGCACTATCTTTTACATTTCTTGTAAAAGGACCAATTTGGTCAAGAGAAGATGCAAATGCTACTAAACCATAACGAGAGACTAATCCATAAGTTGGTTTTAGACCAACTACTCCACAAAAAGCTGCTGGTTGTCTGATAGAGCCACCTGTATCTGAACCTAAAGCAGTTGGAACTTCTCCTGCTGCTACTGCTGCTGCTGAACCACCACTAGAACCACCAGGTACCCTCTCTAAATCCCAGGGATTTTTTGTAGACTGAATAGCTGAATTTTCTGTAGATGATCCCATGGCAAATTCATCCATATTTGTCATACCTACAATATTAGCTCCTGCATCTTTTAATTTATTAACTACTGTAGCATTATATGGTGGCTTATATCCTTCCAAAATTTTTGAAGAACAGGTAGTTTCAACATCACTTAAAGACATATTATCTTTAATAGCTACCGGTATTCCATTTAATAGCTTATCATCTTTACTTTTTTCATTTTCATTCATTTCTGTTAATCTAAGAAATGATTGAACTTTGTTATCTATATTATCAATTCTTTTTCTATAAACCTCATCAATTTCTTTTTCAGTAATTTCATCATTAGTGAGCTTATCTTTTAATTCAGAAATACTTAAATTATATAATTGCAATTTTTAAACCTCCTTATAATTTTAATTATTTTAGTCACTCATAATAGGTGGAACTTCAAATTGATTGTTATTCTTTTCTGGAGCATTTTTTAAAGCCTTTTCTTCAGAAAGAGATTCACCTACTTTATCCTCTCTCAAAACATTTTTTAATGGTACAGGATAAGCAGTAGGTTTTATACCATCAGTATCTAATTCATCTAATTTTTCAATATAAGTTAAAATATCGCCTAATTCATCTGCGAATTTTTCCTTTTCACTTTCATCAACATTAATATTAGCTAAATCACAAATTTTTTCTACTTCCTTTTTATTAATTTCTTTTGTCATCTTTATCATCCTTTCCTTTATTATTTGAATATGGTTCAAGAAGATCACTTGTAATGAAAACTTGTTGAATTAAGGATAAAGATAAAGCAATAAATATAAGAACAGCTAAAATTGAATAAATTCTCCCAACTATAGTTGTAATTTGGCCAAGTAGTGCCAAAAAACTCCAACCAGTAATACTAACAGCAAAAAATGCAAATAATTGATCTATTATTCCTCTTAAAAATTGAATATCTCTTTTCAATAAAAGTCTTTTTATAAAATACAAAAATAATAGTATTAAAGATTGAATAATAGAAGCTACAAATACAGCTGGAAAATGGGCATTACCAGTAAAATATAATAAAGCAGCTAATAATAAAGAAATAAGAGGAAAATACTTTAACAAAAACTTCACCTCCAGCAATTTTATTCAAATAAGTTAATAAATTCTTTTTCATTAAGTATTTCAAGATTAAGACTTTCAGCTTTTTCTAATTTTGAGCCAGGATTATCACCAACAACTACATAATCTGTATTAGAACTAACACTTGAGGTAACTCTTCCACCAGTATTTCTTACCTTTTCACTTGCTTCACTTCTAGTAAAATTATCTAAACTTCCTG
The DNA here is from genome assembly GCA_051744825.1 of Bacillota bacterium. Classification (GTDB taxonomy): domain Bacteria; phylum Bacillota; class Halanaerobiia; order Halanaerobiales; family DATFIM01; genus DATFIM01. The sequence goes on from JBNJDL010000008.1 coordinate 3,872, forward strand.
TAAATACAAATTTCTTTTCAGCAAGATAAGTATTATCCTGATTATTATCTTCATCTCTTTTCAGTTTAACTCCTGCCTCTCTTAATTTTTCAATAATTTCCTGGTTATGCTTTTCAGAAAAGAAATGAACAATGCTCTCAGCAATAGCTGGACCAATTTCATCAATATTACTTAACTCTTCTTCTTTAGCTTTTGCCAATTGAGAAATTGAAGAGTAATATTCACTCAATAATCTAGCTGTTCTTTGCCCAACGTATCTAATTCCTAATGCATATAACAAATGATAAAATTCCCTATTTTTACTCTCAGCTATAGCATTTATAATATTTGTTGCTGATTTTTCAGCTATTCTATCTAAAGGAAGTAATTCATCTTTTTTTAAATAATATAAATCTCCATAATCTTTTACTAAATCATTTTTTAATAACTGATCTATTAAAGAAACTCCAACACCATCTATATTCATTGCATCTCTTGATACAAAATGTAAAATTCTTTCTCTTCTTTGAGCAGGACAGGCTATATTAGTACATCTTAACACAGCCTTTCCTTCTTCTCTAACTGCCTTACTACCACAAACAGGGCATTTTTCTGGCATTTCAAAAACTTTTTCATCACCTGTTCTATTTTCTTTAATTACTTTTATAACTTCAGGAATAATATCTCCAGCTTTTTGAATTAAAACACTATCTCCTATTCTTACATCTTTTCTTTTTAACTCATCTTCATTATGAAGAGTAGCTCTACTCACAGTTGAGCCATCAACTTCTACTGGCTCAAGAATTGCAGTAGGGGTAAGAGCTCCAGTTCTACCAACTGATATTTCAATATCTTTAACATTTGTGGTTTTTTTCTGAGCAGGAAATTTAAAAGCAATTGCCCAGCGAGGACTTTTGGAAGTAGAACCTAAATCTTCTCTTAAAGAAAAATCATTAACTTTAACTACCATCCCATCAATTTCATGCTCAATTTCATCTCTCTTTTCAACCCACTCATTACAAATTTCTATTACTTCTTCTATATTTTCAGCCTTTTTATACCAATTATTTTTAAACCCTAATTTTTTAATATAATCTAAAGCTTCAAGATGAGTATTTATTCCTAGTGATTCATAACTAATTAAAGTATAAGGCAAAAAAGAAAGAGGTCTAGAAGCAGCAATAGAAGGATCTAGTTGACGAATTGAACCAGCTGCTGCGTTTCTAGGATTAGCAAAAGGCTCTTTTTCTTCATCCAGTCTTTGATTATTTAACTCCTCAAAATCAGCTTTTTTAATGAACACTTCTCCTCTAATTTCTATATCTACATCTTTTCTTAATTTGAGAGGAATAGAACCAATTGTTTTTAAATTTTTAGTTACATTTTCTCCTATTCTACCATTACCTCTTGTTGCACCAAGGGTAAAACGACCATTTTCATATCTTAATATAGCAGAAAGGCCATCAATTTTATGTTCAACTATAAAATCAATTTCATCTTTATTCACATTAGCATTTTTATATATTCTTGAAGCAAAGTCTTTCAAATCGCCTTCATTAAAAGCATTACCTAAACTTAACATTTGATTTCTATGCTCAACTTTTTCAAATTCATCTAATACCTCTCCTCCTACCCTTTGAGTAGGTGAATCAGCACTCTTAAATTCTGGAAACTTTTCTTCTAGTTCTTCTAATTCTTTCATTTTTTTATCAAATTCTGAATCAGAAATTTCTGGATTATCTAAAACATAATATTTATGTTCATGATACCTAAGCTCTTTACGTAAGTTCTCAATATTTTTTTTGGCTTCTTTTTTATCCATAAAAACACCTACCTTTAATTATACTAATTGAATAGGAGCATATTTTGCTAATAATCTTTTCTTATTTCCATCTTTAAATTTTACAGTGATTTCTGTTCTATCGCCATCTTTATACACTTCCGTAATTTTTCCTTTACCAAATTTAGGGTGAACTATCTCTTTTCCAACTTTATATTTATTACTTCGTTTACTCCTTCGAATCTCATCAGCTGAATTTTTTTCAACTTTTTCTCCTTTATTAAAATTAACATTAATCACCTTATCATTTGAATTATTTATTTTATTATTATCTAATACCAAATATTTTTCAGGAATTTCGTCCAAAAATTGAGAAGGAGGATTTATTTCCATATCTCCAAATCTCCTTCTTCTTTTAGCTCTGAGTAAATATAGCTTATCCTGTGCTCTAGTAATACCTACATAACATAAACGTCTTTCTTCTTCAATATCTTCATTTTCGACCATTGAATTAGAATGAGGAAAAATACCCTCTTCCATGCCTGCCAGAAATACAACAGGAAATTCTAATCCTTTTGCTGAATGTAAGGTCATTAAAGTAACTAAATGATTTTCTTCTTCCATATTATCAATATCTGATAATAAAGCTACTTCTTCTAAAAATCCACCTAAAGTTGCTTCTTCATTTTTTCTCAAATAATCTTCAATAACAGAAAAAAGTTCTTTTACGTTTTCTAATCTTTCTTCAGACTTATCTAATTTTCCATCTTCTAATATTTTTTTATACCCACTTTTAACAAAAACCTGCCTTGCTAACTCACTTAAAGCAATTTCATCAATACCTTCTCTTAAATCTTCCATCATGGAAAAGAAGTTTTTAACTCTTTTTTCATAAACACCTGTTAAATTTTCTATTTTATCTGCATTAAGACCAGCTTCATAAAGACTAATATTATAATAATTTGCATAATCTTGCAATTTACCTAAGGTTCCAGCCCCAATTCCTCTTTTAGGTTTATTAATAATTCTCATTAAATTAATATCATCATCACTGTTATATAATACCCTGAGATATCCTAGTATATCCTTTATTTCCATTCTATCATAAAATTTAAGTCCACCAATTATTTGATAAGGTATAGCAAATTTCATAAACATTTCTTCAAAAGGACGGGATTGAGCATTAGTCCTATATAAAACTGCCATATCAGAATAATTATATTTATCTTTAGTTAATTTTTTAATTTTTTTGGCAATATAAGCAGCCTCATCTTTTTCACTGCTGGCTTCATAATATTTTATTTTTTCTCCTGTACCTCTCTCAGTCCATAAATCTTTTTCTTTACGAAATTCATTATTTTTAATAACATCTTGAGCAGCTTTTAATATAACTTCTTTTGAACGATAATTTTGCTCAAGCCTTATAACTTCTGCTTCAGGATAATCATCTTCGAAATTTAATATATTGCGAATATCTGCACCTCTGAATCCATAAATCCCTTGATCAGGATCCCCTACAACACAAAGATTATGATGACTATCTGCTAACAACTGAACAAGTTGATATTGAGCATAATTAACATCCTGATACTCATCAATAAGTATATATTGAAATAATTCTTGATAATACTCAAGGACTTTTGGATATTTACTAAAAAGTTCAACAGTTTTCATAATTAAATCATCAAAATCAAAAGCATTATTATCTTTTAATTTTTGTTGATAAACAGGATAAATTTTACTAACTATTTCTTCAAAATATCCTCCAACTTTATCCTCATATTCTTCAGGCTTAAGCAACTCATTTTTTGCCTGACTTATTTCATGTAAAACTGCTCCAGGCTTAGTTTTTTTACTATCTATATTTAGTTCATTTAAAATTTCTTTCATTAATTTTTTTTGATCTGTTTGATCAAAAATTACAAAATTTCTTTTATAACCCAATTTTTCAACTTCTTTTACAAGAATCCTTACACAAAGAGAATGGAAGGTGCTTATCCATGGTTCATCAGGAAGACCATTAAGTAATGAGGAAATTCTTTCCTTCATTTCTTCAGCTGCTTTATTTGTAAAGGTAACAGCCAAAATATTTTGAGGAAATATACCATATTTTTTTATTAAATAAGCTACCCTTCTTGTTAAAACTCTCGTTTTTCCACTACCTGCTCCAGCTAAAACTAGCATAGGACCTTCTAAATGTTTTACTGCTTTCTTTTGTTCAGTATTTAAATCATCAATTATTTCATTTGCTTTCAAAATTTGACCCTCCTAAATCTTCCTCAGAAAGAGGATTAGAAAAATAAATCAAATGACTTTCACATTCACAATCACTAGAACCAAAACCTGTTACTATAACTTTACCTCCTAATTCATCTTTCAAATGAGAAGCAATTTCACATTCACCTTTTTTATCTTTTTGCCAGGTAAAATGTCTTTTTAAATGCCCTTCAGCCAAAAGATAATCAATATGCCAATGAGCCTTTTTGGTAACCTTATAATGTCTTTCAATTCGTGATTTAAGATTTTTTTGGGCAGAACCAGCATAATAATAATAGCCTGGAGGAAAGGTATGTATACCTAAAGCTCCCACTTCAATTTTTTTAGGTTTATGTAAAAATACTTCTAACAAATAGACACCAGAATCATAATCTAAATTAATTTCAACTTCTTCATTCACCTTAAAACCCCTGCCTTTCTCAATCATCTATAGAAATTCTAATCCTTTTATACTACTTTAATTATTTCTATAAAAAGACGGTTATTTCCTGCAAATAATTATTTAACTTCAATATTCTGAAAAATATATCCTTTACTTTTTACCTTCTCTTTTCTTTCTATTGCAACTTTCTTTGAAAATATAGGGCCATCAAGAACTACTGTATGATATTCGCCATTTTCACCACATACATCAACACCTATTTCTTCAAGTTCATCTATTAATTCAAAATTTAATTTTTTTCCTAAAAATCTTTCTCCTAATTTATTGTCTTTAACTACTATTATTTCTGCTTCAAAACCTAATTCAATAAATTTTTCTATAACTTCTCTCCTATCCATCTTCCAGAGTGGAAGTTCTGCTTTCATATCAACTTTTTTACATACTCTTTCAACCCACTCACGATGCTCTTCAAGGTCAATATCACCAAAAACCCCTGCATTAATTTTTTCTTTTTTCAATTTTTCCAATAAATCTATAAAATTTTCTTCATATTCATCCCAACTTGTATTGGCTGTTATTATTGGTATATTAAGGGCCTCTGCCTGTTTATTTAACAATTCTAGTGATAAGCCATGGGAACGAGATCTTTCTCCATCATCTACTAACATAGTTAATAATTTTTGAGCTTTTCCTCCATTTTCTAAAGCATAGTAAAGAGCAAGACAGGAATCTTTACCACCACTCCAGGAAGAAAAAAAGTTTAAATTATTTTCTTTTTCCATTATCACACCTCATTTATTAATTAATAATTTGTCTCTTATATTCTATCAAAATATATTATTATTGCAAAAAAAAAGAGCAAGTATAATACCTGCTCTTAAACCCATTCTATAATTATATAATTTCAATTAACAAAGTTCTTAATTACTTTTAATAAGTTTTCATCTATTCTTTTATCAGGAGCAGGATTACCTGTTTCAGCTTTCTTTAAATAATGATTAACTCCCTCTAAAATATGAAGTTGGAGGCGATTATCAGGAACCGCTGAAGCTAAAAGCCTGGCATCTTCTACTCCCACTCTACCATCTGTAGTCCCCTGAATTATACAGACAGGTTTATTCACTTTTTCAAGTAAATTAACTGGATCAATATCTAACCAATCTTTAGCAAACTTTGATTGATTAGCGATGCTCAAATAAGTATCTTTCATTTTATCAGGTATATTATAATCTTCTATATCAAAATCAGAATTATTTCTAACAGCCTCATACATATCATCTAAAGCAACTAGCATTTCTTTTTTTATATTTTTATAACCAGCATCTTCATATTGTTCAGCTATAGCAGTAATTTGAGTACGTAAAGTTTCACCATGTGTATGGCCAGAACCAGAAACTAAAATCAAAGCATTCATATTTACTCCTCTTTCTGCAGCCATAATAGTTAGCATAGAACCTTCACTATGGCCAAGTACATAAACTTCATCATTTTTAACTTTTTCATAGCTATTAAAATAATCAATAATAGCCATTAAATCATCACGATATTTTAAAAATGAATCTGTCTCACTTTTCATTAAAGCTGAGCTTTCTCTTATACCTCTTTTATCATAACGAAAAGTCATAATTCCATTTGAACTTAAATAATGAGCTATTTCTTTTAATGTATTTATTTCAACATTTAAAAGAGGATTATTACCATCTCTATCTGTTGGTCCTGAACCAGCAACTAATATTACAATTGGCAATTCTTTATTTATTTTTTCAGGAAAAGCTACAGTTCCAGCCAATTTACCATCTTCTATTTCTATTTTTATTTCTTTTTCTTCAACTTCATAACTACCTATCGCATAATCTCTTTCTTTTTTAGCTTCTACCTTATCTGCCACCTTTTCCAATTCAAAAGAAAAAGAATAGCCTGATTGCTCAAATTCCCCGCTAATTTTCCTATTTTCTAACTTTCCTTTAAACTTAACATTACCCTGTAGCTGGGGTACAGTTAGAAGAACTTCATCATTTTCTAAATTAATTTTTCCAAGCGGAATGCCCATTACCCCCTGAGCAGGTATATCAAGAGTACCACTTAAATTTTCTTCATTTTCATTGATTTTTACTATAATTCCTAACTTCTGGCCAGATATATCAATTTCCCCTTCCCAACGTCCAGACAATTCACTATTTTCAATAGCCATAGCAAAATTATTGAAGAAAAAAAACAATGAAATTAAAAATACTACTACTGTAATTTTTTTCATTTCCCCACTCCATTTCATTTAATAATTACTTTCAAAGCCAAAATATAACTTTCTTTTTTCTTCAGAAAATGTTAATCCCATTTTCGGTACAAAATGCAAATAGTTCCCTAAACCACTTTCAAATAATATCTCTCCCCCTCCACTTAAAGAATTATAATTAAGTGAATTACTTTCTTCATAATCTAAAAATAATTTAGCATAAATATCTCCGATAAATATATTTGGATTCCAAAGACCTTTTCTTAGTTCTGCAATTTTATAACTAAGGTCTATATTATATTTAATTCCTTCATTTAACTCTTTTTCAAAAATAATTTCTCTAATATCCTTATTTCTCTTTATCCCATTAAATTTTTCAATACCACTTGATATTTTTCCTTTATTAAATAAATAGGAATAATTACTACTAAATTTATAATCATTATCTTTTAAACTATAATTTATTTTAAAATCAAGTTCTTGATAAGGATAATTAAAATCCAAATTTAATCCAAGAAAATATTTTGAAAAATCACTACTTAAAGTAGAATTTATATTACTAAGACCAGATTCTTTTGATCTATACAATGGATAGGAAATTGCCACTTCATTATTGCGCTTTTCTTTAGTTAAATAACTATTAAATGAAATATTAAGTGGATTTAAATATTTTGTTTGATAATATAAGTTAAACCCGCCATAAGGAGACAAAGCAAATTCATAACTATTATAGCCTATAGCATCTTCGCCAGCAGCATAAAAAGGCAAAAATCTAATTCCAGGTTTTAAAAGATAGGCTAAATTTTCTGCTTTAATAGGCTCATTAGTTATTTCAATATCTAAACTACTTCTATCAATAGTTTTATCATCTTTAATCAAATTATTATATTTATCATTTAATTTATAATTTCTTTTTTTATTATTTCCATTATAAATTGCCATACCATCTGAATTGTAAGAAGTAAAATAGAGTTTACCCTGGGACATTATTCCATTTTGAGCAAATGAACTTTTACTAAGTTTATTTATATTATTATTAATTAAATTATAGCTATATATTTCTTCTTTTCCTTCATAATTTGCTGTAAATAAAATTTTATCATCATTAATACTTATCATTTTTTCAACATAAGGACTTTCTATAATTTTTTCTGTATTAAATTTTTTCTTATCAATTAAACTTACATCCCAGACACTTTCTTTGTCTTTAGCTACTATAATAATTTTGTCTTTATAACTTTTCATTTCTGAAATTAATACAGGAATTGAAGCTATTATTTTCTTTTCTCCATTCTTATAACTTATTAATTTACTCCCAAATTCATCTTTATTAGTAATTGCATATAATATTTCATTATTATCAACTATAAAATCACGAATTTCAGCACTTAATATCTTCTTTTCTTCTGCAGTTTCAAGATTATAAGAATAAAGGGTACTAACTATTCCATATGAAGAATCACTTAAATTATTATATCCCTTTTTATAATCATTTAACAAATAATATACTTTATCATTTTTAACTTTTACAGTTCCAAAATTATTTGCTAAAGATCTTTTTAAAACTTTTTTGCTATCATCCTCTAAATCATATTCAATTAATTTATTTACAGTTCTATAAGTAAAAGGAGCGTTTTCCATCACTTTTTTTTCAAAGAAATACAAATTATTACCTTCTGCAGTTAAATTAGAAATATAACCATCATTAATTTTATATACTTCTTTTCCTCCTATTTCCCAATTTTGATTAGCTTCACTTTCATTTTTCCATTGAGTGTATAAAGAAGAAAAACTACTTTCATATACTTCTTTAGCAGCCAAATCAAGCCCTATTCCTGGAAATACATCTCCTATAAATGGAGACCAAAAATAGGAAGCATATGTATCAAAAAGTTCTCTCAAATTATCTTCTCCATATTTTGAATTGAGATATTCAACAAACTTAGCACCATATAAGTATTGATGCCCTGAAGGAAAGTGATTATGGTTATAAGTTATTTCAGCTAAAGAAGGCAATTTACCCTCATTTGCCTTCACCTTATAGATAGCATCATAATAACCACTATTTAACCTACCAGAATAGGGTGACAACTGGGACTCACTATAAACCGCTGTTCCTTCAATTAACCAAAGTGGACTATGTAAATTAGGTGAATATAAATTTCCATAGAGTGTTTTATTAATAGAGCTCAAATCAGAACTATTAGTCATCTGAGCTATATGAGTTAACTCATGTGTATTAAGTAATCTAAAATGATTTTCATAAGCTGCTAAAGAAGAATAACTTCCTGGTGGATAAGTAAAAATTCCAATTTTATTATTTATAGGATCAGCAAAAGCATTTGTCAATTGTCCTCTGTCTTCTATTATAACAGCTATTTTATTATCTAGCTTATTCCCAGTTAATTTAGCAATATTTGTTCTCTCATTTTCTAAATGATATACAGTCTCTCTAGCCTGGTATTCAAGCTCAGCTGGAAAAAATACAATGAATTTATCACTTTCATACTTTCTCCAATCTAATTTTTGAGCTGAAACACTAATTGTTAAAAACAAGCTAAAAATTATAATAAAGCTAAAAACTAATACTTTTATTTTTTTATCCATAAAATTTCCCTTCTTCTTATCACTTTTATAAAATTTAAGATATTAACTTTTGTTTTATTATATAACAGATTAATATAAAAGTAAATCAATTGATTATCACTAACTGAGAGACCCCTGTTTTTAAAGCCATTTCATAAATAGGAGGTGTTCTTAAGGTAGTTTCATTTATTAATTTCAATATTTCCTTATCTAAAATTACCTTATAATCAACTCTTTCTAAATATTTTTCAATATCTTCATTATCTTTAACTTTATTTTTAAAAAAATCTTTTTCATCATTTGCTTTATCTCTATTTTTATAAATGAACATATATTTTTTATCATCTTCATTAATTTTTACTTCAATTATATTTTCTAATTTCCTTACTTTCATCCTACTTTCTCCTCTAGATTTTTTTCTTCACTTATCTCTTTATTAGATTTTTTAGCAAAATTTTCAGCTAATTTTTTAGCAACTTGAGCTTTGATTAAATTACCTGGGCCATCTACGCAACCCATTTCACAAGCCATTCCTTCTAAAAATGAAAATTGCGCTTTCTCTTCTTTTATTTCTTCTAATCTTTCCTTACATTCACTCAAACCTTTAGCAGCTACAAATTCATCTTCCTCAATATTTAAACCTTCTTTATTTAAATATTCCTTTATTGCTTTACTAACTCCACCACTATAAGGAAAAGAACGTCCTAAACTACTGGCATCATTCATTTCTTCCCCTTCATCCATATTTTCTAGGTTTATACCAAAAGCTACAAGAATACTAACTAATTCTTCAAAAGTTAGTACGTAATCAATATTTTCATACTGAGCTGCCTCTGATTTTTTAGCTATACAGGGACCAATAAAAATTGTTTTCATATTTTGATTCTTTTCTTTTAAATATTCAGCTGTTTTTATCATAGGAGAAGGTGTAGTTGAACGATATTTTTTTAATTCTGGATAATGCTCATTAATTAATTCTGAAAAACCTGGACAACAGGAAGTTGTCATTACTTTTTGTCCCTCATTCATATTTTCTATAAACTCTTCAGATTCTTCTTTAATAACCTTATCAGCTCCTAAAGCTACTTCAATAACTTCATCAAAGCCTATTTCTTTTAGAGCTTTTTTCACCATATCTGCCTTTACCCTTACTCCAAACTGACCCATAAAAGAGGGAGCTAAAAGAGCTGCTACTTTTTCATTTTTATTTTTTAATAATTTTGTGCTTTGAACAATATATGAAACATAATCAATTGCTCCAAAGGGACAGGCGATTATACAACTACCACAGTTTACACATTTTTCATCATCTATTTTAGCTCTTCTATCTTCATCAGAAGTTATAGCATCAACTGAACAAGCTCTTACACAGGGACGTTTATTTTCATTTATTGCATTATAGGGACATACATCTGCACAACGACCACATTCTATGCATTTATTCTGATCAATAAAAGCTCTATTTTGAATAATAACTATTGCATCTTTTGGGCAGGCATTTACACATTTGTGAGCAACACAATTACGACAGGCATCAGTAACCATATATTTATCAATAGGGCAACTATCACAGGCTCTTTCTAAGACTTTTACTGCATTATGGTCAGTTTTTACTTCATCTAAACTTTTAACTAATTCTGACAAAGGAGTTTCTGGATATTTTACTGGATTAAAACCTAATGCTAACTTTATTCTATCTCTAATAATAGCTCTTTCTTTGAATTCACAGCAACGATGACGAGGAGTTTCATCATTAGCTAATTTTCTTGGTATAGTTTCAATATCTTTTTCTAATTTATTGGTAATTTCTAATTTTACAAGCTCAGTATAGACCCGTCTCCTAATTTTAACAACTTCTGAAATAGTATTTGTACTCATTTTTTATCCCTCCCTATTGCTTTATTTTTGCAAAGACAAATATTTATCAAGTAATGATTTTAACTTCTCTGGATTTTGTTCTCCATACACCTGGCCATCAATTTTAACAACTGGAGCCATATTGCATTTATCTTCTATACAATGACTTGACTTAAAGTTAAATTTTTTTTGATACTTTTCTGGTAAATTTTTTACCATATCCAATAATTCTTCTGCTCCCATCAAATGACATGGTGTACCTACACATATTTTCACTGTTAACTTTTCCATATATAATCAACCCCTTTTATTTGTGTATTATTTCACATTATTATTAAAAATTAATACCATTCAATCTGAACCTCTTTATTTAATTTTTTTAAAAAATTAGCTATTCTATCTACTACCTGACTTCTAATCCCAAGTTCTAAAGGAAGATTAAGACTTTGATGTGATTCATTCATTGCTCTACCTACTAAAAAATTAATTTTGTCACTTTTTAATAATAATCTTATAAGTCTTGAAGCTCCATCTTTTCCTTCAGGTAAAAGCTCACCTTGTTTATAATTTCTTAAAAAATCTAATACTTTATTTAAAGTTAAAAGACCTTCACTGACTAAATCAATCCCTTTAATTTTGCTAATAGGTGGTATATTACTATCATGATATTCAAAAGAAGTTTCTAATTCTCTATCTAATTCACGAGCTGCAATCTGAGCTGTTGTCCCTCCACTTATCACCTTTTTACCTGTAGAATTCATAAGTTTATTTATAACTTTTTTATCATCTTCTTTATTTTGGGGAGGACCGGAAAGAACAGTAAGCTCCCTGGATTTTCTATATTTTACTCCAAGAATAGTAAAATCATCACCTGGCTCTGTAAAATAATAAGCCTGACAGATTCCTACCATTTTATTTATTATATATTTTAATTCCTTTTTCTTGTCTGCAGTCTTTTTTAAGTGTTCAGCAACTCCCTCCCAACCTAAACCAAAATCTAATAAACCTCCTATTCCAGCATGTAAAACTCCATCACTTACTAAAAAAATCATATCTGAGCGATCTATTTGAAAATCTGCTTTTCTAAGTTTTTTATTTCTTATCTCAATTTCTTTAGTTTTTATTGATTTTACTTTATTATCTTTTAATAAAAAAGCAGAAGGAGTATCCATTTCTATTAACTTAACCTGTCCTTTATTATCTATTTTAAGCACAGCTAAAGTTGCATAAGCAATCTTTCTAACATCACATACAGGTAAAGTCTCAATAACTGTTGCAATTATTTCTTCTAAAGGCAAATTCTTATTAAGGAGTCCTATAGCTATTTTAGAAGTTAAAGTAGAAAGTATATTGGCCTTTATTCCACTTCCTAGACCATCTGATAAAACAATAATAGTAGTATCATCTTGTTTTATTACTTCTACATTATCACCACAAACTTCCTCTCCTTCTTTAGCTATACTTTTATAAAATTCTTCAACTACAAGATTCATCTTATTCCCCCTCCTGAATTAATTCTGTTAATTCATAAAGGGCTGTTTTAGTTTCTACTGTAGTTTCACCAAGTAAACCTGCAATTTCTTGTACAATTTCCATCTGTTTATGAACTACATCTGCAGCTTTATCAGCAGCCATTTCCTTCATTTTTTTCATTTCTTCTTTTTGTTTTTCTTGTTTTGTCTTATCTGTAAAAATACCTACAATTACGTCATATTCTTCTAAGGGAAAAATAGTTTGATCTGTGACAACATTATATTTTTCATAAGAGACTTTATGATGTTTTATAGATTCTTTTTTATCCCAAACTTCTTGAAAAAGTTCAGTATCAATATATCTAGATAAAGGCTCTCCAATTGGAGATTTGCACTCATTATTAAATATTTCATTAGCTACAGGATTAAATTCCTGGATTATCATTTCTTTATCTACAACAATTATTGCGTTATGAGATGATTCAACTATTATATCAGATAGTGATTCAGCTTTCGATTTCATATAAGGAATACACATTTTTCTTTTGGCTAAACCTTGATAAACAGCAATAGCCTTTTCTCTACAACTATCATAGCCACAACCTCCACAATTACTTTCATCATCTTCAGTATATTTTCCAATACTATGAAGAATTTCTTCTATTTCTTTTTCTGTAGGTTGAGCAAAGTCAAATTTTCTGTTATTATAATTTCTTTTTAAATTTAACTTATCTAAATTAAATTCTAAGCCTTCTTTTTCATTGTTTTCAGATGAATGATTTATTTTTTGAGTTGTATATTTTTGGATAATCTGTTTTCTTCTGGCCTTACTTATTTCTTTATCAATTGCCGGGCCATTAATACATCCACCTTCACAGGCCAAAAGTTCTATAAAACGTCCGTTAATACTCCCTCGTTTTAATTCTTCTAAAACTTCTAAACAGTTATCAACACCACTTGTAGTAACAATTTCACAATCTTTGAGACCTTCTTCAATAGCAGCTGCCTTAACTGCTCCTTTTTCTAAAGGATAAGAACTTGCTTCACTTACACATTTTTCATCAAAATCTTTTTTCTCACTTTCATAAAGAGAAAGTTTTTTTTCATCAAAATAATCATTTAAATAATCAAAAGTTAATACACCATCTATTTGATAAGGACCATCATGTCTTAAAGCTTCATCTATTTTGGCAACACAGGGTCCAATAAAAACTACTCTAGTATCTTCACCATACTTTTTCTTTAAAATTTCTGCATGAAGAGTCATAGGTGACACAATTGGAGAAAGATATGAAGTTAATTCAGGATAGTGTTTTTCTACTAAATTTACAACTGCAGGACAACAGGTAGAAACTAAAGTATTAAAACTTTCTGCAACTAAATTGCTATATTCTTCAGCAATATATTCTGCTGCCTGGGTAGTCTCAGCTACAATATCAACTCCAATTTCTTTTAATGCTCCTACAATTCTATAGGGAGAATCAAGATTGTATGCTGCTGCAAAAGAAGGTGCCAGAGATACTGCCACTTTATTATTAGAATTAAGATATGATTTAAATAACTCTAAATCGTTTTTTGGAACCTTTGCATTCTGCGGGCAAACATTAACACATTTTCCACAATAAATACATTTTTCATCAATTATTCTTGCTTGGTCATTTTCAAATGCTATAGCCTTTACTGAACATTCTCGAAGACAGCGATGACAATCTTTACAACTAGCATCATGTACTTCAAGTACTTTTTCCTTCTGTTTTAACATTTTTATCACCATCTTTTACAAAATTATTATAAAAAATTTCACTGGCATTTTTAGGATTAACTCCTTTTATTAATTCATCATTAACTGTAACGACTACCCCATCTGTACAATGCCCCTGACAAAAACTTGCTTTCAAATGAATTTTATCCTGAAGTTCATATTTCTTCTGTAATTTTTTAAATATCTCAACTACTTCATGTGCTCCTTTAAGGTGACAACTACTACCAACACAAATACTAACTTCTTTCATTTGTAATCACCTCCACTGACTTAAATGCCTAACCTTTAATAGTAATTTTGATTTATTGTGAATAAGTTCACATTTATTCTAACATTGTAACTTATTACTGTCAATAGTTATTAGCAAATAATTTTATTTCTCATATAATACTATATATATCTATAATATTATATTTATAAAGGAGGTTTTAAAATGGCATGTAATGACTGTACTCCCTTTATAGACAAACAACCTCCAGGGCCAGGTGTAGCTGCTTTTGAAATAGAATTACTAAGTTGTGATCTTGATCAAAGCTCAACTTATCGCAATTTCATTTATGAAATAAGAGCAGTAAATAATCCAGCACATGATATAAGTAATATTAAATTATGTCTCCCCTGCTTAGCAGCCTTTGTTGAGGCAAATATAAATATAGACGGAGAAATTGTTAATGGTGAATTTATTTTTGAAAATAGCCCAGGTGATCCTGTCATCTGTTCTGGAGTAAAATTTGATAGTCTACCAGATAATAAGGAAGCTGAAAGTTTTATATTAAATCTAAAAGTTATTGATAGTCTAATAACAGTTAATTCTGAAGTGCAAATAGGTTATAAAGCAGCTACTAATAAATATATTTGGACACTTTGTGGTCCGGCTTGTAATGGTTTTCATCCAAATCATGAGCACCGTGAGAGAGGAATAAAATTCATTTAAATTAGTTTAACGGGTAGAAATACCCGTTTATACATATAGTTATTTTCTATTCTTTTAAATCCCATTTTCTATATTCGATAAGTTTAGAATATATTTTTTCTATCTCTATTTCATTTATTCCAGGATTCATAGATTTAATATTCTCTTTTAAAGCATCTTTGGACAAAATTAATGGGAGTAAATCTCTTTCTTTTTCCTGAAAATTTATTTTATTTTTGTAATCTCCTGCTATAATTTCAAACCATTTATTCTGCCAGGAAAATTTTAATTTACTATATAAATTTATTTTTTCAATATCCTCAGGAAGTTTATAAGCAATATTCAGCAAAATTTCGTTATTGTAACTTATCTTACGTAAAAAGTAATATAATTTTTCTATTAATTTATTGTTCTCTTCTGTTCTTTGTATATTTTGAATATAGTTTTTAATATTTTCTTTTTTATCTCTACCTTCACTTAGATAAATTTCAGCCAATTTATTAAAAATTGATTTTATTTTTTTAAATATATTTTTATTTATTTTATATACTTTTAGTTCTTCATTATTTTTCTTAATCATTTTTTCAATTAATTTTTTTAAAGATACTTCCTTATTTTGTGCTAATATATTTACTAAATCCACATATGAAAAGCCTTGAAGTGGACTTTTATCAAAAACAGCTATATTTTTAATAAATTCTCTTTCATAGTAATTAAATTCATAAATAATTTCAATATAATTACAATAACAACTATCTAAAATAATTACATCTAAAGGAAGCATCAATTTTTTACAAGTCCTATTAATTATTTCAGACAGCTCAGGATATCCCATAATATATGGTCTATCTTGACAATAATCTGTCATCATACCTACAAATTGATAACTATGACCACTTAGAATTAATATATTATTTTTGGCAGGAAATTTATTTAAGCCCACTTCTAAAAAATTTTGCAAATTTCTAGGAGATGCCATATTAGAACTTCTTTTTTTTTCATAGATTTTTATTTTATTTTCATCCAAAAAATATCTCTTTACACCTGAGCAGCTATTTATTTCTTCAAAACTTTCTCTTTTTCTTATTATTTTAAGTAATTTTTTTTCTGCTCTTCCTACCTCAAGAAAAAGATTGATTTTTTTAGATAATTTTCTTTTATCTATAATATTAAATAATTTTTCTATTTGTCTCCAAATTTCAGGCTCAAGCTCATTTCTACCAACTGCATATATATAAAGTGTGTAATCTTTCTTTTTCAATTTTATCACCCTTTTTCTATTTATATTATACTTTTAATTATGAATGCTTATTTTCTGTAACAGAAAAGTATATCAGGCATAAATTATTATTAAAGCCAGTCAGCAATTTATTATACTGACTAAAAATCAATTTTATTGAAAGGATGTGTACAGATGGGATTTTGTGACAAATTTAAAGTAGATCGTGTTATCTGTGATGAAATTTTTTATGTAGAAGATGATGAATTTGATGTACCTATAGGTGAAATAATAGTCCCTGACACTAGTGTATTAGGAGGCGATGTAACAGTAACAGTGCTTGATTGCACTCCAATTATTGATATTGAAAATAATGAACTTCGCAACAATATTGTTTTTATGATTCAAAAAGAATTAACAATTGATACTGATCCTGAAGACCCAGAAGCAGCTGAAATTCCTCTTGAATTTGGTTTCCGCCTCGAAAGAGAAGTAACTTATCGTAAGTGTACTCCTAATCAATTAGCAGAAATAGATCTTGATCTTTTAGAAAACTTAAGATGTGAAATAATATCCATTACTGGTACAGACGAAGTAACTCTAACTCCTTCTTCTGAAGATCCAGATACAGGTCAACTTCTAAAAGATGCTACTTTTGATGAATTTTTAACTGTCCAGATAAAAATTAAGTTAATTCAAGAAAGACAAATGGCCCTTTCACTCTGTCCTGGTTCTCAGCAGGTAGAAATTCCTGCTATTGAAACAGAAGAAAATGGAACAATAGCTTAGTTTAATTTAGACAGGGTTGGATTTTCAGCCCTGTTTATTTTAAATTCATTAAATTAAACATTATTTTGAAGAAAGGAGTGTAATTTCTGAGTGAGTAAAGAATTTATTGAAAGACAAAGAATTGATGGTGAAGTAGCTGTTGATAGATTTGGATCATATTCAATAGAAATAGATGGTGAACAACTAGTTGGACCTACATTTCGTAAAGCTGATTTAAATGGAAATGGCTTTATGGACTTAGTTGTAGGAGCAGCTTTTCATGCAGGTGATCCAAATGAAGATATTGGTCGTGTTTATGTCTTTTTTAATGATGGAAGTGGTAGATTTAATGGAGGAGCAACTCTTAATGCAGCAAATGCAGATATAATAATAAATGGAGAAAATGAAGGTGATTTTTTCGGAGGGGCAATAGAAATAGCTGATATTAATGGTGATGGAAGCCCAGATATTATTATAGGTGCTCCAGGTGTAGACGTAGAAGGTAATTTAAACATTGGTGAAGTTTATATATTTTTTAATGATGGAAACGGAAATTTTGCGACTGATGCTCAAAATGCTGATCTTGTCATAGTAGGAGAAAATCAAGGAGACGAATTTGGTTCAGCTCTTAATATAGCTGATTTTACAGGTGAGGGTAGAGTAGATTTAGTAGTAGGAGCACCTTTTGTAGATACATTAGCAACTGATGGAGGAGCAGTATATATATTCTTTAATCAGGGAAGTCCTAATTTTTTCGAAAACAATGCAGTTAATGCTGATGAAGTTATCATTGGGGAACAGGTCAATGAGTATTTTGGAATCAAACTTCGTCCAGTTGATATAAATTCTGACGGTAATATAGATCTTATAGTAGGTTCTCCACTCTGGAATGCTATTGATGGTGGGGATGAAGGAAGAGTTTATATATTTCTCAATGATGGCTCAGGCGGTTTTCCTGACAGCAGCAACAATGCAAATGAAACAATTGAAGGAGAACAGCCTGCTATGAATTTTGGTCAGTGTATTTCTGCTGGTGACTTAAATGAAGATGGAAGCATGGACCTTATAGTTGGAGCACCACACTTTGACCCACCTGATGCTCCAGATGATGCAGGTGCTCTATTTATTTTCTTCAATAGTGGTAATCCTGGAGACTTATTCCCTGAAAGTACTAGTAATGCTAACCAGAGAATTGATGGAGATAATTTTAGAGATGCTTTTGGTACCAGTTGTATAATAGCTGATATTGACAAAAATGATATTTTAGTTGGAGCACCTCGTTTTTCAGTACCAATCAATGGAGTTCTAGAAAATGGAGGGGCAGTTTATCTTTTCTTAAATGATGGAAGTGGAATTTTCCCTACAAGTGCTTCAGGTGCAGATCTTAGAATTGATAGCACAAGTGCTAATGATAGATTTGGCTCCGGAATTATAACTGGAGATTTTGATAACAATACTCTAACAGATTTGGTTATAGGAGCAAGACTGGCTGATTTCAATCAAGAAGATTCAGGAAGTGTTTTTATTTATAATCAACAAGCAATTCCACGCAGACCTGGATGTGATAAGTTCGAAGTAGAAAGAGTAATTTGTGATGAATTATTTTATATAGAAGATGATGAAGTAGATATCCCAATTGGTGAGATTGTTGTTCCAGAAGGTAGTAGTATTGGAGGAACAGTAGAGGTCACAATTATGAATTGTGAACCAATTGTAGATATTGAAAATGATGAATTTAGAATTAAACTTAGCTTTATGGTTCAAAAGGAGCTTATTATTACTACTCCAGATCAGGAAACAATTCCACTAGAATTTGGAGCTCCTCTAAGTAGAGAACTAAGTTATCGTAAATGTATTCCAAGTTTAATTGGTATTCCATCAGAAGAATTAGAAAACATAAGTTGTCAAATAATATCTGTAGCAGGTAGGGATGAAATAAGTCTAAATACAGGTGAAATTGGAGCTAAAGATGCAACTTTTACTGAAGAACTAACGATTGCAGCCAAGATTAAATTAATTCAGAAAAAAGATGAAATAATACCATTATGTTCTGAGGATCAAGAAATTACCATTGATATTATACAATCACAAGAGAGTGATTTTAACAATGACTAGTTTTTTAATGGGATTTATAATGGGGTTTTTGGCTACTGCTCTTGTTACAGGAGTTTATATCGCTTATTTGCTTGGAGAAAAATCTGCTTCTAAAAAAATTGAAAATAATGAAAAAAAAATTAAAGAAAAAAAAGTTAAAAATAAGAAAAAATTTAAAACTAATTTAAAAGCATCAAATTTTGGTAATGGCCCAAACCAAACTAAATTTCCTGTTTCAACTTCTATTAATACTAAAGATAAAAGCTAAATACTCAGCAATTTAATAATGCTAGCACACAGAGAATAGTATTAACATAAAATATATTATGCTATATTTTTTTAGAAAATTTGAAAGGAAGTGAATTTGTGTGAATAATACTAATCCAGCAGAAAAATTGGCAAAGGCTATGATATCACCTAAGACTTTAAACTGCCTTCTTGATAGTCAAATTACTGGAGAAGTAATTCAAAGTGCAATTTTTACAACACCTCTGCAAAACTTTCCTACTGAAGGTTCGTCTTTTATTATACTAAGTAATGGTCTGGCTGCAAATGCTCCTGGTTGTGCAGTTGATTTTGCAAACACAATCACTAATGGGCCTATTGTAGCTCCAGGTGATCCTCAAGGTAGTCCTGATGGCTATACTTCATTTGACACAATAACTCTTTCACTTAAGTTAATAGTTCCTGAAAATCCAGGAAATTTAAGTTTTGACTGGAAATTTGGTACAGAAGAAAATCCAAGTTTTCTTAATAGTTCTTTCCAGGATTATTTCCGAGCTGATTTAATAACTTCATCAGGAACAATAAATATTGCTCATTTACCAGATAATGACCCAGTTACAGTTGACAATACAAATGATTACTCAAATCAACCTGGTGGTAGTTCTGAAAATCCAAATCCTCCCTTTGCTAACCCTGATGATGTAGACTACAATGCCGTTACTTCTGATATTATTACTAGCACTTTTGACCTAACCCCTTTTGCAGGAGAATTAATAACAATAGCTTTTAGAGTAGCTGATAGCACAGACCGAACTCTTGATAGTGCAGTATTTCTTGATAATCTGCAGATAGAAGGATGCGAAATTACTTCAAAACATTCTTCAACTTGTGAAAAACTTTATGCTAAACAGGTTATATGTGATGAAATAATGTATTTTGAGCATGATGAAATTGATGTGCCTATAAACTATGTTGATGAAATACCTGAAAATAGTAATATTACGGGAACTGTGCAAGTAATAGTGGAAAATTGTGAAATTACAACAGTAACTATTGATGATCAAGAATTTTTTGCAGCAAACTTTGTTTTTTTAACTCAAAAAGAACTGGAAATTACTACTCCAGATAATACAATAATCCCTCTAGAGTTTGTAGAAAGAATTACAGAAAGTGCATTATTAAGAAAATGCATTCCTGCAGATCTTGAACTATTAAATATTAATTTAGATCAAATAAAGTGTGAGATCATTAACCTCAATGCCAATGATCTAATGATTTTAAATACTACACCAGCTAACTCATTTTCGGAGGAACTAACTATTGAAGTTAAAATGAAAATAATGGCAGATGTACAAAAGTTTTTTCAATTATGTCCTGGTGAACAATGTGTAGATATCAATGTAAGTGAAATAGAAGGATAAAAATAAAGGGAACAGTCAATTCTGTTCCCTACTTGTTATTTATGCCTTTTTTCTAATTCTTTTTCTATATCAGAAATTTTTATATCATATAATACAAGCATTATAAAAAGATGATAAATAAGGTCAGCTGTTTCATAAATAATTTC
>JBNJDL010000009.1:0-24347 GCA_051744825.1 Bacillota bacterium
AAAATTATTAATATTTAAACTATCAGCTAAATATTCAATAGTATCATTTGGTGAATTATCTATATCTCCACTCATACCCTCATAATTTTCTGATAATACGGCAACTTCATAATTACCTGATGAAGTTATTTCATCTATTATTGAAATTTCTTCTCTAGTTCTTTCAAATAATTTCCATTCAGAATCTCCTACTTTTCTATAATATACATTAACTAATCTAATATCAGAATCATTCATTTCATAAGTTACTTCAATAGCAGGATAAGCACTATTATCTGTATTTATGGGTACTATTCCCAAACTTAAATTTTCAACATTATCAGGGTTATCTGACACTTCCGAAGGGGTTGTATTCGGGTTATCTATTATACTTGATAAACCTTCTTCATCATATATCCATTCAGAAGTTTCTGCTTGTTTTAAATTTAAATTTTGTTCCCAATTGCCATTATCATCAAAATTATCTTCTATACCCCAAACTAAAAATTCATTATCTATATCAGATTCTTCACGATTAACTTTAATTTTATCTAATAATTCTAAATGAATTAACCCTTTAATTTGAATATCAAGTTTAGTTTTAGGGGTAGAATAATTATATAAAAGAAAATCAGCAATTCTTTTAATATCATCTTCTTCTTGATATAAATTATTTTCAATTTCTAATTTTTGATTTATAAGTGGAAATTCTTTTTTAGCTTCATCATCTATTTCATTAATATTAAATTTTCTAGTTTGAACAAGAGGATTGCCTGTTAAAATTAATACATCATGTTCTTGTCCATTATATTCAGAAAATATCCTCACTTCATTATCGGAATTGTTTTTAAATATTAATTCTACTCTTTCATGATTAGAATAAACATTTTGGCTAACATCAATATTATTAATCCTATTACCATCATCATCTGTTTTTTTAGTAAAAACATTAGCTTTTATATTTTCTAAATCTAAACCTGAATTATCAGATGAACTACTATTAATATGAGATACTTTTAATTGTATTTTTTCATCATCACTATATAGACTTTCAGTATCACATTTTATTTTTCTTTTGTTTTCGGAATCACCTGAATATAATACATATTCATTAGTTATATTATCAGAAGAATCAAATACTAATAATTCTATTTTGGTTTCTCTTGTTACTTTTTCTTTAAATTTAAAAGGAAGTATATACCATTCACTATGAGCCCAATCTTTATAATAACCAAAATTTAAAGTTATTTCTTCAGCATCTGATGGTAATGTTTTTTTATCTGAATATTCAACTTGAGTTGACCCTGAAAAATCACCTTGAATATTTATATCATCAAAATTTATACTTTCATCACCTGTTTCATATTTTTCATCTGTAGATAAATCGGTTGCTTGAACTTTTAAGTATTTATTAACTGATTCTATATTTATTGAAGGATGTTCTAAATCAGCATAAAATGTTTTTTCTTGATTGGGTTGTAATATTAAAATATAATAAGCATAATTAACTTCAAATTCAGTATTATCATCAGGCTTAGGATATTCTTCATTATTAGTGAATTTTATTTTACCATTTTCTTCATCTATATCATCCAATCCTTCACCTAATATATATTCTTTTTCAAAAAAAGTAACTGTAACTTCACCTTCAACAATAGGAACATTTTGGGTAGGATTATCTTCATCATCAACCAACTGCAACCAATCATCAGTAGCTATATCAGAACCCAAATAAGTTTCAGTTATTTCTTCTGAACCTTCAGGGCCACTCCATATTATGTGCTTATTATCTGTAGTACCTTGCCTTCTCAAAGGATTTGCTTTAAAAGAAACCTCATTATATAATTCTTTAGAATTAAATTCTTCATCAATAGATAATATTTCTGATTCACTTATTTCTTCTACAACACTTTCATTAGCAACATCATAACTTGAAAAATCAACAAAATGAAATTCATTATTGATAATATAAAACTTACCCCAAGCCAATTGAGATATTTCTTGAATCGCATTAAAAATACTTGTATTATTTCCAAAGTTTTTAGTAATTCTTATTGTTTTTTCTTCAGTAATAGCATCAACATTTTCATCACTATATATAATTTGTGTATCTTCCAATAAATCTTTAATTACTTCTTTAGCAGGTTCTCTGTAATATAACTTATCATCACAAGTATAATTTTGTAATAAAGATAATTGATCATCTATTGTTAATGATACTTTACTATTACCATATTGAGGTGAAATATTTGTGATTATTCCACTAAAATATGGAAAATAATCTGAACCATTTATACTAACAGAAATTAAACAAAAACGATTAGGAATAACATTAAACTCCCAAGTATCTTCACTTGTTTCTACATTAAATCTACTCGCAATATTTTTAGGAGAATAATCACCATTAGAATTATCTAACACTAATGTGCCTTGATCTCTAACAGAAATTCCCAAATCACCTTCTGCTTCTTTATCAATGTTTAACTTTAAAAATT
Organism: Bacillota bacterium; assembly: GCA_051744825.1. Taxonomy (GTDB): domain Bacteria; phylum Bacillota; class Halanaerobiia; order Halanaerobiales; family DATFIM01; genus DATFIM01. The sequence continues at coordinate 2,475 of JBNJDL010000009.1, forward strand.
CATCATCAGCACTTTCAATTTCATCAAACTGACCATCACCAAACCAATCAATTTGCACCTTAACCTTTATATTTCTTCTTTTTGATTTGGTTGCTTCTATCAAAGACGTTTCATCTAAATATCTAGCCAATTATATCACCTCCCATAATTCCAATTCCCAATTATATTTTTCTTCCTTACCTTTTTGTGGACTAAAATCATAACCATTTTCAGCAGGTATAGTAACTGTATATTGATTCCCATAAGGGGAAAAGAAAGTTAATTCTTCTCCCCCATCACTAATGGGCAACATTTTATTTACTAAATACAATAAATGAGAATGTTCTTTAGCACTTATTCTTTCAAGTTCTAAATAAAATGTTTTAAAAGGATCACTTGATATATCTGTTCTTATTGTTCCATTACGTGTCCTTTTAGTTTCTCCTTGTATACCTTCATCTATATCAAAATCATTTTCACTAAAAAAATAATTACCAAGTTGGAACATTAAATTTCACCTCTTTAATTACCACTCTCTCGATTTAAATATTCTTCTATATAAGGTGCTACTGTTTTTGCAAATGTTCTTGCTTCACTTTCATCCCCCATAAATACACCTGCATCAACAGTATAAGTATTATAATGATGAACAGTAGTACTTTGACCTGCACTAAATGATTGCCTTGCATCAACTTCGGGATTATCTAATACATCAATTTCATCTGATATTTCATCCCATACTTCTTGCAATTCTTGACTTTGACCAACTACCCTTTCCACTTCTTCTTCAAATTGTTTTAAGGCTAAATCATTAATTTCACCATCATCACCAATTACACCTTGTGCCATTACTCCTAATTCATCTATCGCTTTTTCAATTTCGCTTGAATATATAATTTGTTCTACTATAGTATCTTGCAAAGCCTTACCTATAGTTTCTTCAAAACTTCTTTTGAAATCCCAATATCCAAGTGAATTGATAATCCCATCTTGGAGTCCACTCATTACATCCTCAGTAAAAGAATCTATTCTATCAAGTGTTTCTTCCATTTCTTCAAGACTTTTTTCAGCATCTTCCATATTTGATACTTCCCAAGTTTCTTTTCCAAATAATTTTTCTACTGCATCAGAAGTATTTTCTATTTTAGCTTGTTCAGTATCAACTTCCATACCAAGTTCTTTTAAATTATTTTCTGTTTCTTTAATTTCATCATTTAGTTCTTGAGCTTGTTCCATTTCTTCTACGCCTTCATCTCCACCTAAGACACTTTCAATGGCCATTCCAAGCCCTTGACCAATAGCACCACCAAATGCACCACCAAGTGCTGTACCTATGCCTGACAAGGCTGTAGTACCCAATGAACTTCCTTGACTAAATGATTCAATACTGCTCATAATTCCACTTTCAATATTACTTGATATATTAAGTTCGAATGTATCATCTATCATATTACCAAAATCATTAGCTATACTTTGAAATGCTTGTTTACCTTCTTCCATTTCAAGAACGTTTCCCATAACATTTCTTAATGCTAATTCAAATTTATCGGCAAAGGTATCAAATTCATCTGCATTTTGTAAAGCAGTTTGTATACCATCACTAAAAGCATTTGCCCACGAATCACGAGTATCTTCTATATATTTTTCTAATTCTTCTATTTTTTCTTTAAATTCTTCTTCATCTATATTTAAATCCATTTCTTCTAATTGTTCTTGAATAAAATCATCATCTAAACCTTGATTTTCATAACGTTTTATGATTCTATTATATCTTTCGAGTTGAGATTGCATTTCTATTAATTCAGCATTAGCATTTGATATACCCAACACTTCATTCATATCAAAGTCTTTTAAATCTTCAACTACACCCTTTATGCCATTACCATCTGTCATAGTTTCAAATATTCTAATATTTTGTTGTTCTTTATTTAAATCTTCTATATCACCTTTTAAATATTTAATAACCTGTCTTAATTCATCAATGTTACTTGCACCTTTATCTTTAGCTTGTTCTAATAACTTTTCTTGTTCTTCAAGTTCTTTATTAGATTCTGCTATTTCTTGTTCTAAATCTCCCATGTTTTCTAATGAATATTCAAAACTTATTTTGTCTATTTCATCTTCTATTTCAAGTTTACTTATTTCATTTTCAATATTTTCTATATCTTGTTCAACTTCTTCAGCTATATTTGACAATTCACCTTTAGTTATATATTCAGATAAATCAATTTCAGGTACTTGTTTGTCTAACCATTCATATCTATTAATAATTTCATTGACATTTTCAGAAAAACTTTCAGTATCTTCTAACATTTGTTCTAAATTATCTTCACTACTTAAATTACCAATATCAAAATTTTTCACTTCACTAACAACTGCTTCAATATTACCTCGATAAATTTCTAAATTTTCTCTATCATTATCTGTTAAAAAGGATTCCCTTTCCCAATCCGATATATTAAATATACTATTAAATGTACTTTCAATTTGTTTTAATCCTTCAAGATCATCTTGATATTCTATATCAAACTCTACATTATCAATTTCCTCATCAATATTTCTAATTAATTCCATTATTTCTTCAGATTGATTATCACTTATATTATCTTCACTTAATAATCCTCTTAATTTTTCTTTGCTTTCTTCTAAATCCTGTAATTCTTTTTGCAAATCACCAACATTATCAAAAGATTCTTGACTAATAATTTCATCAATTTCCCTTGATTTAATTTCGGCTTCCATTTTATCCAATTTATCAGAAAAATCTTTTTCATCTATAATATTTGATAAATCTATATCTTCATATTTTTCTTCTATATAATTTAAAATTTCAGGGAAATTTTCAAATGTATCTTGAGTATTTTCTAATTCACTTAACCCCATATTTTCTACATCAAGACTTTCCATTTTTTCAAATGAATTTTGAATAGCATTAGATAAATTTTGTACATTAGTCTTAAATTCTTCTGTATTTTCAGGTTCTTCAATTAAAATTGGTTCTTGATAAAATTCTCTATCAACTAATTGGGTAAATATACTATCAATTTCTTTCAATTGATTAACCTGCTTTTCTAACCCTTCTTGTTTATCTAAATCATCAAATTTCTGTTCTATTTCAAATAGTGCTTTATTTATTTTTTCAGATAATTCATTAAAATCAGAAATATTATAATCTGTTAATTGTAATCCATCAAATGTTTCTTTAGAAAATAATTCCCTTGATGTTTTTTGTAATTTATCTCTCATTTCTTTCAAATCTTCTTCATCAGTAATATCACTAACATCATCAACTTCAAAATCGAACAATTCATTAACACTTATTTTTAAATCATAATCTTCAATATTTCTTTCTAAACTAGAAAATTCACTAATGGCTTGTTGTTCTAATTTAGATATTAATTCTCTTATCCCTTCAACATCCATATCTTCTTGAATAGCTTCAAAATCAACGTCTATATCTAAATCTTCTGTATTTTCTACTTCACTTAATAAATTTTCACTTATTTTTTTAACTTCATTTTGTGTCATATTAGAATCAAGAGATTGTTCAATTTCATTTAAACTTTCAATGAAACCCCATACATCATCTTGAGTTTTAGTAAATGCTTCTTGAATATTTTCAAGACTATCAATTTTACCTAAATCCTGTAAATCATTTTTTAATTCTACTAAACTTAATCTTCTATCTAAGGTATCATCTAAATCAGCCAATTCTAATTCTATTTCTCTGATTTCTTTTTTAAATTCTTCAAATATTTCTTGTATTTCTCCAAACTGACTCATAAAATTAGTAGCATCAAAATCATCTGCACCATTTTTTAATTCATCTAATGCTTCTTTTAATTCTTTTTCTAATTTTACAGTTTCAACCAATCTTTCATTCACATTGGTATATTCAGTTCTATTTTTTTCTAATGCCCTTGCCACTTCATTAAATTCTTGAGCATCTTTTTTAGGATCAAGGTTTTCAAGTTTTTCTTCAAGGTTTACTATTTCTTGACTAAGAGAAACTTGTCTGCCTTCAAGTTCTTCTTCAGCTTTATCTAAATTACCCAAATCTTTTTCAATTAAACTGATAGTTTCATCAACTTCTTCACCATTTCTACCAAATTCTTCCATTTGATTTTGGGTAATATTGTCTAATGATTTTCCAAAATCATCTGTAGCTTGTCCTAATTTAGGAAATTCATTTTGTAATTCAGACATTATTTCTCTCATTTCAATTTCTTGTTCTATGGTTCTATCTGTTTCATTGGCAAGTTCATGATATTTTTCTCTTTGATTATCAAGCATTTGTGTTTCCCTGATACCTTGTTTAGTTGATTCAATTTGTTGAGTAGTATATTTACTTATCCAACTAACCGTATTTTCAACTTCATTTCTATATTCATTTATTTGAGCAGTAACTCTTTCCATAAATTCTTCGTTATTTTCATATTCTTCAGATAATTCAGGAAAACTTTTTCTTAATTCATCAACTGCTTTTTGTTCATCCCCAAAAGCTTCTGTTAATCCTTCTGAACCTGTAAATAAATCATATTGAACATCAACCATATTACTTAATGGTCTTAACCATTCAGGAATAGCATTTCTTAATTTTCTATCTAAACTAACAAGTGCATTTTCTTGTTCTTCAAATTCTTCACTTGCATTTTGATATTGAGTAACTAAATCTTGATAACCATCAATTACATCATTAACATTGTTTAATTCTTCTAATGATAATTCATTACTTCTTTCTTTTAAATCATTAATTTTTTCCATTTGTGCTTCTAATCTTTTTTGTTCTTTAACATTTCTACCTATAGCATTAGTAAGAGCTATTGTAGCAGTTGTAACTCCCACTATAGTAGTTGCAACAAGATGAGCAGACAATACATTTAATGCACCAATTAAACTGATTGTTGCCCCTCTTGCAGCTAAAGCTGTAGAAGTAAACCAAGAAATTGTACCAATCACACTTACAAGTAATATATCAAATTCATTAAAGGCAGTTAATATATATTCCATATTTCTGTAAACACTTTCTAAAGCATTAGCCAATTTAGTAGATAAAGTTTTTACACCCAATTCATTAGCAGTTAATGCTAAACTTTCAAACTGTGATTTTGCTTGTTGCCATTGGGCTTCCATACTATCCATATAAACTTCATTTTCTTCGATAGCAGAATTTAAAGAGTTCATAGAAGAATCAGTAGCATCTAATGCCATATCCCAATTTTCAATAACTGATATAACATCAGAATATCTTCTCCTACCACCCATAGCACGTGCAATATTTGCTTGCATTACTTCATCTAAATCATCCCATTTAACTGCTAAATCAGTAAGAACGTCTGTCATACCTCTGTAATCTTCTTCAGATTCCCTTACAGCGATACCAACAGAATTTAACATATTTTCTACTTTACCAAGTGCTTCACCACTTGTCTGCATATCACCTAACATTCTACTGAACATTGTTCTTAATGCTCTACCTATTCTACTACCACTTTTCGCTGTAGCAGCCTGTAAAGCAGTTGTAGTACCTATCAATTCATCTATGGATACCCCAGCATTCTTAGCAGCAGCACCACTCTCACGGATACTCATAGCAAGGTCTTGTGCAGTAGTGGCATAGTTATTAGCAACTTCATTTAATCTATCAACTACTTCTGTAGCTTCTGATGCTTCCATATTAAATTGTAAAATAGAAGCGGTAAGTAAGTCTACTGCTTCAACCGTTTCCATTTGAGCAACATTAGTTGCTAACAAAGCTGCTTCTGTTAATTTAATGACTTCAACTTGATTTTTACCCTGTCGCCCCCATTGAACCATACCTTCAACAACTTTGTCTATATTTTCTGCATATTCAATACCAAGAGTTGCAGCAGCAGATTCAATTTCTTCAAAATTAGTAATTGCATCATTCATAACACGTTCTAATGCAACCATTTCTGAATTAACATCCATAATTATTTGATGTGTTTCTTCTAATGCTCTTTTAGTACCATATATAGCTGTAGTAGCTGCACCCCATAAGGCAGTTGACCTTATTGCTATACCAATTGTTTCTGAATAACTTGACAACCAATTTTCGCTAGCATTAGTTGCATCATTAGTTGCACTACCTTGATTTTTAATTGCTTTAGTATTCTTTTTTATCTTTTTTTCATGTGTATCAAGAGTATTGTTCACCTTTTTTATCTTTTTATCTTGTTCTTTAAATCTTTTATCTACATTTGTCATTCCTTTTGTAGCTTTTTGAGCACTTTGAAAACTTTTAGATAAATTATTAATTTTCCTCTGCATTTGATTAATCTTTTGATTAAACTGTTGTACATTTGCATCAAAATTAATAGATAAATTACGTTCTTGTGCCAAAACTAACACCCCCTTTCATTACAATCTTCTATCTACTCTAAAAGTTAATTCTTGATGGCAAGCATATAAATTGTCTGAATTTTCCCCAAGAATACCTTCAGAAGAACTAATATTAACTATATGAAATTCATCTAAATTATTTCTATAATTATCAAATTTATATTTTAATTGCCCTGCCAATTTATTTAAAACTTGATAACGAGGTTTATTAGATTCATAATTTTCATTTACAACCGTATATACAAAATATGTAAAATAATTTCTTTCCCCCTCAATATCTTCTCCCATATAAGTTTTACTTGATTTATCAATTGGCTGTAGTGAATAATGTATAACAGGTTTTAAATCAATATTCCCATCATCTATCATATTATAAGTTTTTAAAACTTCTTCATATGAAAAGCAAACATAAACATCAGATAAAATTTCTTCATCATTTTGGGGTGGATAATCTTTTTTAGTAAATTCTTGAATTATAGAATTAATACTATTTATAAAATCAATATTATCAACTTTGTTTTCCATTTATATTCACCACACTTTCAAAATAGGTTCTAACAATATTTGTGGTGGTTTATTACCAACAGTTATTGCATCAATTAAGCCTTCAATTTCTTCGAAAGTTTTTTGAAAATATAAAGTGGGTGCTGTACTTTCTTGTTCGTGATTAGGATATTTAACGTTATTATATTCAAATCCTTCTTCAACTCTTTCGGCATAACTTTTAGAAGCCCCACTTCCTTCTACAACAGATGGATCCCAACCTGTTGCATCTGACATATAACCTTCTTTATTTTGTTCTAACCATTTATCATCCATATATAATATTAACTTTCCATTTTCTTCTTTTGCCCTTACAGCCCCAAGTAATCTATAAGTCCATTTATACATTTCGGGTTGTCTTTCAGAAGAATATACAAGGTTATTTATATTTTTTCTTAACCTTTTTTCAATTTGAATATTATCTTTTAAATAATCAAAATATTTTTCTTTAAATTCCCTTGCTCTTATTTTATTTAAATCATTTCTAAATTTGTCTAATTGAGTAGTATCTATATCAATTTTCATATTTATCACCTTTTAAATGTTACGGTATAAAACATTAATAAATTGTTTTGGGGTTTATATGGTTCTAAACCTGTATCTGATACATATTCTTGCCCTTGATATTCTATTTTATATTTATTTGTTTCAGGAATATCGGTATCATAAGGAAATAATAAAACTAAATCTCCTATAGTTACATCACCATAATCTTGTCTTTTAATATCCCATTCATCAATTTCTTTTAAAGTGCATTCTGTTTTCCCATATTCAACCCAATCGCTATCCTCTCCACTATCATAACCAGGTTCCCAAGTTGAATCTTCTTTATAATACCAAATATTCATTTTCATTTGAGTAGCTAATTCTTTAGCATCCCTTTTAATATATTTCTTTTCAATATCGGTTAAAGAAAAATCCAAATTATCACAACCTTATTTATTCCTTTTATTTTAAAAAAAGAAGGATAACAGAACTTTTTAAAATATTCTATTACCCTTCTTCATCATTGTTTCTTATTCTATTATTTCTTTCAATTTCAAGTTGTTTTTTAGTCAACATTAAAACCTTTTCATCATCATCTATTTTAGACCATTGTTGGGGGGTATAACCATATTCTGACATTATTTCTAATCTTTTATATTCTAAACTAACACCATCTTCTAATTTTCCTGTGGTATTGCTGTTTGCAAGGAGTCGTTTTCGGGCTTTCCCATTCTATCGTTCAAATTATTCAATCTCATACCTGTGTTAGATATTTTTACAGCATCAGTATATGGTAAACATTCTTTTAATATTTCAACACCTTCATCAATATCATCAGAAGGTCTTTCATCTTTTTCTATAAATAAATAAGCAGTACGATAAATTCTATCTTTATCATAAGGTTTACATTCTTCTTCCCATTCTTTTATTTTAGGTTTAGCTTTGGGGTGTTTATTAAATTTAGCAAATTCTTCAGTTTCATTAGGTACTTCGATTTTTCTTTTACCATCTTTATAATTAATTTCAATAGTAGGTTTAGATGGTAACTTTTCTTTGTATTCATCAAATACTTCCTGTACTTCATCAAAATCTCTATAAACAACAGTAACTTCACCACGAGTATCCCCAAGACCAACCTCAACTTCTTCAGATATTTCATCTTTTTTGCCCTTTAACTCTTCCCAAAGTTTTTTACCTTTCATTAAATCTCCCATTAATAATCCACTCCTTTATTATTTTTTATCAATTAAATTAATTGCTTCGCCTGTTAATCTATCATTTAAAACTTCTGTCGCACCATTGAAACCTCTTCGATAATCTGTAAATACTACACCTAACAAATATTTTTCATTGACATCATCTATATCCCAATTATCTTCTTTATAATAAATTCTGTATTCTTTTTCATCATCAACCCAATAAGATGAATGTTTATCAATGGAAACTGAATATTCTTTATTAATCAAATCAAAACTTTCTGAATGTTCTTCATTGAAAGGCATATTTTGTTCATAATTATTCTTTTTTTCTATGCTAAAACTTTCAACGAAATATAATTCATCATTACTGTTATAACTTTTATACTTTATATTTAAATTGGCATCCCCTGCTGCCTTTATTTCTATATCATTTCCTGTGTTTTCTTTCAAAAATATTCTTTTGTTTTCTGTAAAATCAACATCATCAATAATATTCGTTCCATCAATTTCATATATTTGTTCTTTAAAATCCAAAGTTAAAACTTCTGTATCTGCTAAAGTAATATTATTAAAAGTAATTATTTGATTATCATTATTAATTTCAGTAATTTCAAAACTACCATTTGCTGTTATTTCCAATTCGGGATAAACTTTTTTATTTCCTGAATTATTAACACTAATTGTAGAGTTGTCAGAAATAGAATAATTATTTTCAGAATCAACCAATTCTGCAACAGATATAACTGTTTCATATCCCGCAAAAACTTCTACTGACATTTTTACACCACCTTAAAGAAAAAAAGACGCAGTAACGGTATGGTTAGGTTACTGCGTCTCCCATACCATCTTATACCTGTTTTCAAATTACTTAACTACCGCTACCTCAAAGTTTGTTTCATCACCACCATATGTGATGTGTACCTGCCCTTGATCATCATTAAACCTTGACCTTTCTATATCTCTAACAACAAATGTTGAATCAGCACTTACTTCGATTTCTTCATCATGTAAAAAACCATGATTACAATCCTTTTGAGCAACAATAGTAACTGTATGAGAAGCAGTATCAGAATTTTTCAACAATAATTCTATATCATTACTATTGTTATTAAATGTATCTTCTGCCGAAGCAGCAGTATAAGTAAGCTCTGAACCATCTAAATTAGCATTTTGAACGTCTAATTCAGCCATCTATATTAATACCCCCTTATTTATGAAACGGTATTAGCCCAACTTTCAGTTCCGTCAGGTTCAGTATCAGTTTCTTCATCAAAAGTTCCATCTAATGTTAAGGTTATTTCGCCTTCATCAGAAGCAGACCATTGAGGTTGGTTAGTATTCCAATTAGTATAATACCTTGTATCATCAGTTGGAGCTTCACCTTCAATGGGTTGAATAGAAACTTCTACTACTAAACCCTGCTTATTTTTATATGGATATAAACCTGAATCAAAACCCTGAAATTCTTCTTCAATAGATAAATTATTAGTAGCTCTAATATATTTTTTACCTCTAAAATCTAATTTATCATATACATCACGAGTATTTTCAGGCATATCAGGTGTAATATCACGTCTATATTCAATCTGTTTCCAATTCCATTCACTAGCAGTTTCATCATATTCATCTGCAATTCGCACATTAATTTCCGAGCCATCATAAACATCAAGTAAATTGTCAGCCATTAATTATGTTCCCCCTTTTATTTATCAAGTATCTTTTTTAAAAGTTTCATTGTTTTTCGAGGTAATTCATTATAAGAATCTAATATTTTTTTTCTCATTAATTCTTTTTGTTTTGAATCTTCTGCAACTACATCTAACAAATTTAAAACATCAACCATATCATTTTTAATTTCTTTCATTTCAGAATAAAAATTTAATAATTCGATTGACATTTCTGAATCTTCTAAATTTATTATTTCTTTTAAAATTTTTTCTTCTTTACCCATCCAAACCACTCCTTCTTATTTTTATAATTCCTGTATATATAACCAATTTTCCCAACGATTAGCATATTTATCTAATTCAGAATGAGAACTACCCACATATTCTGTTACATTCATAATTCCAACCGCTTCTTCTATCTTCTGAGATAACATTTTCTTATTATCCGATTTCCTTGTAACTGATAACCCACCTGTACTAAAACTTACATCAGGTCTACGAGTTAGCATTTCAAGTTTAGCTTTCATTACAAATAACATTTGATGGGCAGAATCTATATCAGGTTCAACCGTATTATCACTTCTGTCAACTGTATATGGATGATCCCATTCTAATTTTAATTGATCTATAGCATCTTCAAGATATTCTACTAAAGCAGTATTTTCATAAATTTTTATATCTTCATTATCATTTATTGCTCTTCTAAATTTAGGTACTAATTCTTCTTCAATGGAGGTAGCCATTGTCCACCTCCTATTCTATTTCTGTTATTTTTTCTTTTAAGGTGTCCTTATTCATTACCCAATAATTATCTACACCCAATTCTTTAGCTTTTAATTTCAAAGATTCTAAATCATCTTCTTCTGTTTCATTTTCTTCAATATCTTTTTCTTCCTCTTGTTCAAAATAATCTTCAGCATTAATATATTTTTTTCCATCCCAAACTTCAATTACCACACCACGTTCTATTGCTTCTTCAATTTCATTAATATAATTTTCATTAATTACTGTTGGTTTATTTAAATAGCAATAATGTTTGGCTAGATATTGTGCTTTTCCATCAACAATTTTTATTTTCATCCCTTTCCCTCCTCTAAAATGAAACATAAAGGGAGAATTAACTCCCTTTATTGTTTTTTATTTATTATTTTTAATTATACTTCAGTACCAATTTGAAACCTTGCATAATTCATTCTTTGCCGAGGTACTTGAAACATAGCTGTACCTCTTTGAATACTGTAATAAATTCTTTGAGCATCTTCATGCATATAAGTGGAAGATACAGGTTCAGGGAATGTTCTATATTCGCCAGCACCTTCATTAGTATTAACCCAAATATGAACATCACCATTAGCAGTATCTCCATTCATAGTATTTACAGGAATTAAATTAACAGGATACCCAAATAAACTATTAACTGTACCTGTTCTTACAATTTGTTCCTGAACACTTTGTGGAACAAGTTGGTCTGCTGATACATCAGAACCATCATCATATCCAGCAGGCATAGACATCCAATCCCATAAATCTGTCATTCTTGAAGAAGGAACATAAATATTCCTTACAGGTTTACCTAACTGCATAAAATGTTTTACAATAGCTTTCATAGTATCTATTGTAATTTCTCCACTACTTTCAGAAGTGATATCAATATCAGTAGCTTCGGGATAATCTTGAACATCTTCATCAATTTCAATACCATCTACAGTATTAATATCAGTAATTAAACCATTTTCAAGCAAGGATTTAGCATCAGATTCTGTCATAGAAACTACTTTTTTACTTGCTCTTTCTCTCATTTTTTCTTCATTACTAATATCGCCCATTCGCAAGTTAAACTTACTCATACTAACTTCTTCAGTAGTAATCCAATATGGACTAATAAATACCGTATCACCCTGTTGGACAATACCCTGAACAGGAGCATTTCCATGTTGGGTAATTTGATAAATTCGTGCATCATTATCAGTAATTGGTTCATCTAAAGTATAGAACCATTCTCGTTGATCAGCACCTAAAGTACCTCGATTAAAGAAATCAGTAAATACCATTTGTGCTTCAACAAGATAATTAGTATTATCAACTAATGCAGCTTTATATTTTTGTTTAGCTTCACGTGCTTCAGTTTCAGTTCCTACTCCACCCATTTTTCTTAAAAATTCTTGTTTATCTTGTTTTACATTTTTTTTATCAGATTTTTCAGACTTTAAAGAATTAACAAATTCCTTATTTGTATCAAGCATTGTATCTTGGTGATTCAAAAATACACTTTTGTTTAGTGCCACAATAATTCCCCCTTAATTAATATTCCAAATTTTATTATCTAAGCTAATTTAATTAATACATAACCTTCTTTTTCATCTCCTGTTTCATCATCTACAACTTCACCAATAACTTCACCTTCAGTACCAGGATCAGCATTAGCAAACAAACCACCCGCTATGTAAACATCATCCCCTTTAGTTGGAGTATCAGTACCATCAAGCAAAGAAGTTTGTAAAAATGCACCCTTTCTATGTCTTATATAATCAACAGATTCGCCCGCTTTAACTTCATCAACAGGAATTTGATTAACAAAACGTTCAACTGTTAAATCAGCATCAGTTACTTTTCTAAATAAATAACCATCAGGCATTTCACCATCTTCTGCAACTTTCAATTCTCTATCAGCGGTTAAATCTACTTGAATGGGTTGGGTAATGTCTTTTTCACCATCTTCACCCTCTACCCATGTTTCTTTCGATTTAAAAGTGCTAATTACATCAGCACCCATGTTATTTTCATCAAAGCCTTTAATGTCAAATCCTAAAGCAAAACTTCCGATAGCATCTTGTGCCATTATTTAATTCCCCCTTATTATTTAAATTGATTAACTATATCATTTTCTTCAATATCAGGATTATCATCTATAAAAGCATTTGGATCAAAATCGCCTTGATTCCTTTTAAAATTTTTATTTTCTTTTTCTTCCATTTTTTCAGTAACTTTTTTAAGACTATCAACCCATTTTTCAAATTGCTTATCAGAATAATCCAAAATATCTTCATAATCTTCTTCTTTAGTAACTTCTACATCATATTTAGCCAATTCTGTTTTTCGTTCATTAAACAACTTATCATTCTTAATTTCATTTAGTTCTTCTTTTTTGTTTTCTAATTCGTTTTCCAATCCTTTAATCTTATCCGAAATATCTTTCACACTTTCAACTTCAAAATCAAAATTATCAACTATATCTTCAAACTTAATGTATCCTTTACGCTTTTCATCAAGGAAATTTTGAAATTCCTCTTCAGTTTCAAAATTTTTATAACTCATCATATCACTCCCTTTATTTTCAGTTTCTTTTTCTTTAGTTTCATTATCATCTTGGGGTGTGGATTGTTTAGAAGATTCCGCACCTCCTTCACCATTGTCTTTTTTATCTATATTAAGTTTTTCTTTTGGTGGATTTAATTTTGCAGAACTTAAATCAAATTCTGCACCATTCATTATTAATTTGTTTTCTTCTAATGAAGCTGCCATGCTTACATCATCTTTAACATCATCTGCAAAACCATATTCTAATGCTTCATCACTTGTCAACCAAGTTTCTTCATTAAGCATATCTATGATTTGTTGTCTAGGTAAATTTGTTTTCCTTTGATAAGTAATTATAAGTGATTCTCTAATACTATCTAAATCATCTGCTGCCTTTCTTAAATCTTCAGAAGTTCCACCCATAAGCATTACAAAAGGATTATGAATCATTAACATAGAATTAGGATACATAACCAAATTAGGTAAAGTAGTAGCAATCACAGATGCAATAGATGCTGCCAAGCCTAAAACATAAGCAGTAACTTCTACATCATTTTCATCTGCATAATCTTGAATTATGTTAGATATTGAAATACCACTAAAAACTGAACCACCTCTACTATTAATTTTAACTTTTAGTTCTTCAATATCTCCTAAACTTTCTAAATCTTCCATAATTTTTTGGGGAGTTACATCATCTTCAAACCATTCTTCATCACTTACATCCCCCATAATTAATAATTCACCAATACCTTCATCACTTTCGCTATTTTTAACTTGCCATATCTTTTCGGGCATTTACTCACCTCCCTGTTTATGGTCTAGGTTGGTCATTTTTATCAGGATTATCTTCATCATTATTACTATCATTATCCTGCTGCCAAGACTCTGATTGACTAGGTTCAAAAGGAACCCCAATATCCTCTGAATAGTTTTCTCTTTCATCTTTATTCCTTTTCATTTCTAATTTGAAATCATAACCTAATTCTTCATGTAATTTTTGAACACTTATAGTGCCATGACTATAAGCAAATTTAAGCATTTCATTAATTTTACTTTCATCTTCTAAAGCATTATTATCAAATAAAATTCTAGGAGTTTTAGGTGAACCGTAATATCTCATTCCCCTTCTTTGGGCAACTTCTTCATTAAATTCATTCAAAGATTTTTTAATCTTTTCTCTAGCATTTTCAACTTCCTGTTTTAAAGGTTTTAATTTAATAGTACCTTCTGAATAAGAAGTTCCTTCACGAGCAAAAAATACTTCTACACCCGACCACTCAAGTATTCTTGTTACAACACTTTCATATTTTTCATTACCAAATATTTCTGTATCAGGTGTAATAAAATCCATATCAACAAAATATTGAGTAACTAATTCTGCTGATTTATAAGGTTGTTCAAATAATTCTTCAACCTTATCCATTATTGGTTTGGGAACAGGTTTACCATTATTAAATTTATCATTACCAACTTTTACGTGTAAAAACAACTGTTTTAACTTTCTAGCAGTTGCATAATCAGCTTCCTGCAATGTTCGCAATATTTCTAAATCAGGAAATATAGGTTCAATAGGACTATGAGCATTTCTTTCATGATATGCTTTCAAATTCACATATCTTTTTGCATCTTTTACATAAACTTTTTTACCATTTTGCCATTTTCTTATATATTCTATTGGAATAATTTTTCTTAATTCTTCTTGTACTTCGGTATTATCCATTTCAAGTAATTTTTGTATTTCATTTGATGGATGTAAAAATATAAAATCTTGACCCATAGCAGTTTTAGATTCTACTAATTCAGGATTAAATATCGTAACATAATTTGGTTCTTGACCATTAAAATTAAAATATGGAACCCATTCCCCTGAAACAAAATATTCAAAAGCACTATTCTTAACATATGTATCCATATCTAACCTATCATACAAATCATTATAATATTTATTTACCTTTTCATTTTCATGAACAACTTCAAAACCACTACTAACAAAATCACATTTCATTTTAATAATCGAATAAAGTAAAGCAGTAGTCCAAACATATTCCCTTGCCTGTTTTAATACACCCTTCCTATCAGAAGGTTTTACTTTATCAATCAAAGAGGGCATTAAGCTATCAATATCAGGATAATTGGGATGAGGAATATTATAATTTCTTGTATTATTACCTACTGCTATATCTTCTTCACCAAATAAACTTAATTGTTGTGCTATAATAAACTACCCCCTTTCTTTTTTAATCATCTCTCCACCCTCCGACAAATATATCATCATCTGAAATCGAATGGGTTTTCAAATATTGTTCTGCACAATAATTACCAAGTTCACAAACTGTAAATCTATCTTTGTGCATAGTTCTGCTTGGTGTATCATATTTAATATATCTACCTGATGTTTTGGGCTCAATCATAATAATTTCATTGATTGCTTTTTTAATTTCATTATATGCTTCTTCTTCTTCCTTACTATCAATTCCTTCTTCAGCAGGTATTTTGAAATTAGACTTTTCAATTTCACCTCTAAATAATTTAGCCCTTTGTTCATTAGATTTAGAAGTAAAATTATGAATTTTTATTAAATTTTCATAAGGCACATTATCTCCATGATTACTTTTAACTCTTTCAAGTTCTTCTTCATAATCATCAACTTTTAAAATACATGGACTTTGAGTACCATCAACTAATTTTTGAGGTGAAGCCAAAGCGTCTGTAACATTTCTGTGTCTTTGGTCAGCGATAATTCTTACTATATTAAAATCTCTGACTAATTCTCTAATAATTTTTTCTTTCCGATTTACATGAACATTATTTTCAGCAACAACTCTTACTAACCTTTTGGTTTTACCATCCAGCTTAATAACTGCAACAGCAAAATTATCGTATGTATCGGCATCATCAAAAGCTAAAATATATTCATAACCCTTTTCACCTTCAAATTCTATTTGAGTTTCGGGAGGAAGAGGTTTACCATCTTCGTCAAATCTTTCCTCATTATCTAATGCTTTTTCAAACAATAATTCATAACCAATATAACCCTTTGAACCATCAACAAATATATTCTCATATTCCATTTTTTTCGTTAATTCATCTGCTTTTTCATATTGTTCTAATACCATATCTTTATCAAATAAACCTGATTCTACACCATCTCTATAATCAAAAGAAACAATATCATAATCTTTATTACCGTCTTGTATTTTTTCTTTATATTCATCTAATTTAGTATGATAATCACTTCCTGCAAAACCCGCAGTAGAAGCAATTACAAATTTATTTTCTTTTGACATTGGATGTACAGGTCTAGTATTTTTAAGACCCTTTTTAGTAAACAACATAGGAACTAATACATTATCAACTATTGCATTAGCATTAGGTGCATAATTATATTCATCAAAAAACAAATAATTAAAACCTTCACCACGAATAGAATCTCCTTCTCGACCCATTGGCATAGCCATAATATCGCTGCCATTTTGAAATTTTATATACCATGAAGTATTACCATGTTTGGGTTCGTGCTTAGCTAATACACGTACAATTGGAGACATTTCATATATTGCTTCAACTTCTTTAAAAGAAACTTGTGCTTCTCTAAAAGTTGGAGCAACAATTCCGACTTCTGTATTCGGGAAAAGTAAACATTGTAAAATAGGTGCCAAACCACCTGCAATAAAAGTTTTACCTGTTCTTCTACTACATAAAGCAATAATATATTTATGAAACCATATACTTCTTAATATCCTTTCTTGATGAGGGGGAAGAGTAATCCCCAAAATCTTTTTAGCACCCCAAGCAGGATACCATCTTGCATATTCAAACATACGATACAATGATTCCATCTCATCTCTTATATAGTTTTCTATCTTTTTTTTAGCCAACTTCTATCACTTCCCAACATTAACCATAATTATTCCCGACCCTTTCTCTGCGTTCTTTACTTTTATCTAAATAATCTAAATAATCAGTTTTTAAATGTTCCACATGGTTTCTTATACTTTCTTCAATCCCAATTTTTTGAGCCCTTTCACCAAGTTCTTCAATAATAGTTTTATCTTCAACATTATCTCGTTGGTTTTTAGCTGCCTTTAGATTTTTAACTAATTTATTATATATATCAATTTCTCTTTTTTTATCAACGGTTTCTATATTACCAAACTTATCTTCTCTTTCTAATTTCAATAATTTTAATTCTTGCCTTGCTAATGAATGAATAGCAAACCTATCTACTTGATTACCTCTTCCGATTTCATCTAACAACTGATTATATCTTTCGAGTAAAAACTCTCTTTCGGCAGGAGTATATTCTACTTCACTAAAATCTTTTAAAGAAAATTCTAATTCCCTTAATTGTTGTTTAGTAGGTTTTTCTTTCTGTTTATGTGCTCTTATTTGATTACCAAATAATTCTTTAATAATTTGAGATATTGACCTACTCAAAGTTAAACCTCCCTTAGCAGGAGGTGGTACAGTATATTCTTCTTCATATCCACAATCATGACACTTTTTATTATTCCATTCATATTCCATATTTTCTTTTTTACCACAATTAGAACAAATACCATCATTTTTTTCAATCCACTTAGCCATTTTTTCTCTTCTGCTTTCTAGTAATTCAAAAGCTCTACCAATCAATTCATCATCAATTAAATCTTTATATTTATTAAATTTAAAGTAAGTAATAGCCATTTATATCACCGCCAAATCAACTTGTTCTTCTAATATTACATCAAGTAACTTAACAATATCTTTATATGAATATAAATAAAATTTACCAACTTTTTTACAATCATCTAAATCTAAAGGCAGTTCAATATAAATATAACCATCTTTTTGATATTTTATTTTATTTTTTCTAAAATTTTGACTTCTTTTAGTATCAACATATAAACAAATACCATATTTTTTATCATTATATAAAAATAAAGTATCAATACCATCATTTATATCTAAATCAATATTGTAAATTACTTCACCTGTATTAATAATATCTTGAAAAAATTTAGAAAAATGTATATCTCTAATATAAGATGGATATGCTCTAAAAAGTCTTGCATATAATCCTCTTTTTTCTCTTTTAGTTAAATCAGCTATACAATTTTTATCTTTATGTTTATTAATATAATATTCTGAAAATTCTTTTTGTGAAGGAATAGTATTTTTTTCTTCAATAAAATTATAAAATTCATTCACAAAAATTGGGAATGTAATATATTTTTCAACCTTATTTATTTTTAAAGGAATAAATTTTAAATCCATACCTTCAATCTTATTTTCAATTTCCTTATAATTAAAATTTAATTTATCTAATTTATTATCCATAAAATACCTTCCCGTTAATTATTTTAAAACTAATTCTTTTTCATCTTTGTGCATTTCTTCATAACAGTTTTTATATAATTTACTAAAACAATTTTTGCAATAACTTCTACTTACCCAATTTTTTTCACCACAATCATTACACTTAATCATTATATACACCTCTTATAGTATTATAGGTTATAAGTATTAAATAAACCATATTATAGGTATTTTGATTTCAAGCCTTGTACTCATAGTTTAAAACCCAAATTAGGCGACAAATTTTTTAAACTTGTCAAATACACGCTGTAAATAGACTCTTACTGAACTTCTTGTTATACCTAATTCATCACCGACTTTCTGTTGGGTATAATCTTCTTCAAATCTTAAAATAAACACTTGTCTCTCCCTTCGAGATAATTGTTTTTTAAATTCTTCTAAATATTGATAAGAAACTATTGAATCTTCAATACAATCATTAACAAACTGATTACTAATCAACTCTGTAGGTACTTCTAAACCTTCCAAACTCACTTCTCTTAATTTACTATTAGCCCTCCTTTTACCATCAATAAGATTATAATTATCATATAACTTATTTTGCATTATTAATGCCATTCTTGCCAAAAAATCATAAGCAACATTATCTTTTTTTCTTATAGTAAATCCATCATCTTCACTTAAATCTTGATAAATAATTAACCTACACACATTAGCAATATCTTCTTTTTCTAATGGTAATTTATTACTAAAAAATTGTGATTCTCTAGAAATTAAATCTTGTACTTTATAACATTTTAAAAGTTGGTCATATTTATCTTTGTTTTTAACTAATATTTCCAAAAGCAAATCTTTCAATTTTTTTATTTGTTCTTTTTCATTTTTCACAAAAATCACCCAATTTTTACTATTTTTTTCTTCTTTCACTATTATTATACAATGTAAAACACTAAAATATAAGTACCTTTAACCTTTTTATACAAAAAAATTCCCCAAATAATATGGGGAATTAAAATAAAACTATTTTTTTCTTTTAAAATCTTTTAAATTTCTCCACCTCAACTTTCTATTACAATCAGGACAAATATAATGATTACTATAATTGCTTTTTCTTTTTTTCCAAGCACTTCTAGGAAAAACTGCACCACACTTAGGACATTGTTTACTCAATACTTTCCACCTCACTTAATATCTTTTCAATTCTTAATCTTAATCTTTCTATTTCAAAATTAGGATCAGTAATTTCATCAACTTCTCTTTTCATATTTCTTAAAGCATTATACATTATTTCTTCTTTTTTATTCATATTATCCCCTCTATGAAAAATCTAATTCAGTATTTTCACCTATTTGTTCTTTTAATTCTTTTATTTCTACATTACCATCTTCTTTTTCTATAATTTCACACAAAATACATTGCAAAGCATCACTTCTAATGCCATACTTATCATTAATTCTAACCTTCATAATTGTTTCCTTCTTTCAAAGACAAAATCATATCTAATATTTCTTCAGCAGTATAATCATTCCAATCTTGAACAAAATCAAATAAAATAGCATAATATTCATCCCTGCAAAAATATTTTTCATCTGTAGGTTCATAATCCAAAGAATTATCTCTTGGAATATTAATTAAATCCAAAATAATATCAACAATATCTGTTATTTCCCAACCCAAAAAATCTTCAGGTGTATTATTCATTCTTTCTTTCTTATCAAGTTTATTTGCAACTTCCATTAATCCTAAAATTTCTGCTCTATTATCAATATCAATATTAACCATTTTAACAGCTCCTTTTTATTTAGGTATAATTAATTTAGAATTATAATGTTTACATTCCTTACAACCCTTGTTGCCAAATATAATTTTTTTACCCTTTTCAAAACAAAAGGGGATAGGTATTGAAACATTTTCAGTTTTATAACCAAATTTATCAATTTCACAATGAGTTCTTAAAGAAAAACAATAACAACAATAATCACCTTTATAATTTTTGGGTAATATTTTATTGCATCTTTTGCATCTCATCACCAAACCCCTTCAAGTTCCATTTTTCTTACAAAATCAAAATAATCATCAGCTTCTTCTTTACATTCTTCAACTTTTTTATCACATTCAAAACGATTATATAAACAATCATTACAAAACTTTATGTTTTCAGGCTTTTGTTTAGCTTCAGATATAACATTAGCTTTTTTCCTTAAGTTTTTAATCCCCCCGAATCTATTAGTTATAGTTCCCTGTGAAGGTAAATCATCATATTTATTTAAATCCCTATACTTTAAAATTTTTTGTGCTTCTATACATTTTTCCTTATATGTATCAATAATATCTTGTTTATCATATTTATTAGCAGGTTGCAATTGTATCCACTCCTTTATTTTTTGCTATATTTTTATTTTTAAATTCTTCATAATTAGTAACATTTCTAATTTTACCATCTTTACATTCTAAAAAATTAGGAGGATCAAAATAAAATGATTCTTTAACTGAATTAAATTCTATTTCTGCTATTATCAAATTTGCAGGTTCTTCATATAATTCTAATTCAATTATCTTGTCTTTGTATAATATTTCTATTATATTTTTTACAATCATATTTTGCCCTTCATATAATCTTTCAAAAGAATTATAAGGCAATGTTATTTCTTTTTCTTCTCTCTTTAAACCCTGTCCATATTTATAACATAATTTACAGTTTTCTTTATTATTTGAAATTTTTCTTATTCTGATTTCATGATTATCTTTATTTACAATATAATACTGTTTAACCTTATATCTATCCACAATTTTTTGTTCTAATAAATCTGCTGATAAATAATCAAGAAAATATTTATTTTCAATTTCATTCAAATTTTATCACCTCCTTATTACATTTGATTATATTATAACACTTTTAATTCTTGTTGTCAAATGTTTTTTAAAAATAATTATTAGTTTTATTAATCGAACCAATAATTTCTTATTCCGTTACACCAACTATACGTATACCAAATTGACAATACAAAAATACCCCATTGCTTATTTTGAAATGCTGA